>CAZNNX010000052.1:0-18487 GCA_964574485.1 uncultured Saprospiraceae bacterium
AAACTGTATTTCCTCTCTGAACCAACTCATTCAACACAGTTAATAACATTTGAATGTCAGCAAAATGTAAGCCTGTGGTTGGCTCATCGAGAATATAAAAAGTTGAACCTGTATCCTTTTTCGAAAGTTCTTTGGCCAGTTTGATACGCTGTGCCTCACCACCCGATAAAGTTGTTGATGACTGTCCCAAGGTAATGTAACCCAAGCCAACATTTTTAAGTGTTTCAATTTTTCGACTAATCTTCGGAATTTCTTTAAAAAACTCTGAGGCCTCATCAACATTCATGTTCAAAATATCATTTATATTTTTTCCCTTATAATGTACTTCAAGGGTTTCCCTGTTATACCTTTTACCCTGACAAGTTTCACAAGAAACAGTAACATTGGGTAAAAACTGCATCTCTATTTCTCTTCTTCCACTTCCGCCACAGGTTTCACATCGGCCACCGGAAACATTGAAAGAAAATCTACCGGCTTTATACCCACGAATTTTAGCCTCTGGCACTTCCACCATCAACTTTCTTATTTCATCAAAAGCACCTACAAAGGTAACAGGGTTTGATCTGGGTGTCCTGCCAATAGGTTCCTGATCAATTTCTATCACCTTATCTAAAAACTCCAATCCGGTTAATGCTGTAAATTCAAGGGTTCTGTCTGCTGTTTTGTAAAAATGATTTTTAAGCGCCGGATACAAGGTATCTTTTATTAAAGTCGATTTACCACTACCACTAACTCCAGTTACCAAAATCATAGTTCCAAGAGGAAAATCTACTGTGATATTTTTTAAATTATTCCCCTTTGCTCCAGCTAATCTTAATATATTACCATTCCCTGTGCGTCTGGATTTTGGTATTTCAATCTGAACCTTATTGGATAAATAATGAGCTGTATTTGAATTCAGCCTGATAAAATCCTGGACCTTACCCTCAGCCACAATGGAACCTCCAAATTTTCCTGCAGCCGGACCCAAATCAATAATGTAATCTGAAGCCAGCATAATTTCTTTATCATGCTCCACTACCAAAATACTATTTCCCAGGCCACATAAATTTTTTAGAGCCTGAATCAATCTGTCGTTATCTCTTTGATGCAAGCCAATGCTGGGCTCATCCAAAATATATGTGATACCTGTAAGTTGAGATCCAATTTGCGTCGCCAAACGAATTCTTTGCGACTCGCCCCCGGAAAGGGTTCTGGAAGGTCTGTCCAGGGTAAGATATTCCAGGCCAACATCTGTTAAAAAAAGTATTCTATCTTTAATTTCCTTGATGATATCCTGTGAAATTTTTCGTTGCCTCTCATTCATATGATCAGAAACGCTTTGAAACCAAAGACTTAATTCCTGAATATCCATCTGAGCCAGGTCAGAAATATTATAATTATTAATCTTGTAGGACAAAGATTCAGGTTTTAGTCTTTTTCCCTTACATTCTGGACAGGTAGATTTTTTCATAAAATCTTCAGCCCATTGTCTGATGGCATCAGAATAATGATCGGAAGCATACTTTTTTAACATATGAATTAAACCATCTCTTCCAATATGAATGATCAATTCGTCATGTCCATAATCTGCAGCTTTGATGGTATCATCTCCACCGTAAAGGATAATATCGATAACTTTAGCAGGAATCTTTTCAATTGGATCTTGCAGGGAAAATTTATATTCCTGTGCGAGTTTTTTTAACTGACTAAAAATCATGTTATTCCTCTCCTCGCCCAGGGGGGCAATACCACCATTTTTAATATTTTTTGTCGGATCGGGAATGATTAAATTCAGATCGGGTTCTAAAATTTCACCCAGCCCCTTGCAGTGTGGACAGGCTCCATAAGGAGAATTAAATGAAAAAGTATTAGGTGAAGGTTCATCATACGAAATACCTGAATCAACGCACATTAAAAATTTACTATATTGAAATATGTCATGGCTGTCATGATCAAAGACCATTAAAAATCCATTTCCTTCTTTCAATGCAAGTCGCAGGGAATTTTGAATTCTTTCTCTGTTTTCAATATTTACTTTCAAACGATCTATCACCAACTCTATATCATGCGTCTTGTAGCGATCTAATTGTAAATCGGGAACGATATCAATAATTTCTCCGTTGACTCGTACTTTGGTATATCCATTTTTAAATAACTGCTCAAACAACTCTCTGTAATGGCCTTTTCTTGCTCTTACAATAGGTGCTAAAAAAGCAATTTTAGCATCATACTTTTTTTGAAATAAATCATCTAAAATTTGCTCCTCAGAAAATTTCTGCATGGCTTTACCTGTAACATAGGAATAGGCCTGACCCGCACGGGCAAACAACAATCGTAAAAAGTCATAAACTTCAGTAACAGTACCTACTGTAGATCTTGGATTTCGACCAATGGTTTTTTGCTCAATAGCAATAACAGGGCTCAATCCATTAATTTTTTCTACATCCGGTCTTTCCATCTCACCAATAAACTGACGGGCATAGGAGGAAAAAGTTTCCATGTATCGTCTCTGACCCTCCGCATAAATGGTATCAAATGCTAAAGATGATTTACCGCTACCACTCACGCCTGTGATTACAACCAATTGATTTCTGGGTATTTTAACATTGATATTTTTCAGATTATGCTCTTTTGCTCCGATGATTTCCAAAAAATCTTTTTCCATTTTTAAAATATTCTAAATCTTTAATATCAAACTAATTAACTTCGCAACTACTCAGCATAGTTCTCTGATAAAGAAACAAAGTTTTATTCAAAAAGATGAGTACGCTTCAATTTAAATAATTACAAAATTACATTATGCTTTACCTTGTACCTACCCCTGTTGGAAATTTGGAAGATATTACATTCAGGGCAATTAAAATCTTAAAAGAGGTAGATTATATACTGGCCGAAGACACAAGAACCTCAAAGAAACTGTTAACTCATTACCAAATAGAGAGTTCCTTAAGGTCGCATCATGCCCACAATGAACACCAGCAAATTGCAAATATTGTACAGGATTTAAAGCAGGGAAAGAAAGTTGCGCTCATAACCGATGCTGGCACACCTGGTATCTCTGATCCCGGATTTTTACTTTGCCGGGCTTGTATCAAAGAAAATATTGAAGTGACTTGCCTTCCGGGTGCTACCGCCTTTGTTCCTGCCTTGGTAAGTTCCGGTTTGAGTTGTGACAGTTTTTATTTTGCAGGATTCTTACCTCACAAAAAAGGAAGAAAAACGATACTCAGTGGATTGGCGCAATCGAAATCCACCTTTGTGCTCTACGAGTCAACACATAGAATCTTAAAAACAATGGAACAACTGATAGAATTTTGTGGTGAGGAAAGAAATGCCGTGGTCTGCAGGGAGATTTCAAAAATATATGAGGATAAAATAAGAGGTAATTTGTCTGATATTTTGTCAGTAATGCAGGCAGATAAAAACAAAACGAAGGGAGAAATTGTAATCGTTGTGGAGGGATTACAAAAAACAAAAAATGAAAAAGATCTTGCAGAAGATGAAACAGATTAAAAAACATGATTTACCCCAAAAAATTTGCAAGGTCTGTAAACTACCATTCACATGGCGGAAGAAATGGGAAAAAAATTGGGAAGAAGTTCTCTATTGCAGTGAAAGATGCAGGAGGGAAAAAGGCAAGGTGGATTAATAACATTTTGTAGCTACAAGAGAGTGGCGATTTTGATGCAATTCACATTCAACTAAGCACATACTTAGTCGAATGAATTATCAAATACATAGAGCTTACAACTTGGTTTTCAGACCAATGTTGATACCAAAATTATATAAATGCTCTTTATTCTGTCCCAGACCTGTCACTCCGATCTGCGTATAGGTTTGAAAGAATAAATCCAGGCGATCCGAAAGCTTTCTCTCTGCATTGAATCCAAAATACAATCCCAAATACATGTTATCGCTCAAATTCCCGCCCTCAAAGGCAGCTTTGCCTTCTGAATCAGGATGTAATTCAGTGATGCTTGTCACCGATCCCGCATTTTGGTAAACTGTTGTTCTTTGCGTACCAGTCACTTCCTTATCAAAAAGCAGGGAAGCCATAAATCCGGCACTTGTACTGAAACACCATTTATCCTTACTCAGAATAACCACCTGCAGTAAAAAAGGAATAGAAATGAAATGATAGTTGGTCTTCTTTTCAAATTTAGAATTGTATGTCATTCCCTCAGTAGCCATTCGATCAATTACTTCTTCATAAGAATTTGAAAAAGATTTATAGCTGTAAAGTATACCATATCTTAATGAAAATCTGTCATTCAAATCATTATCGAAAATAGCTGCAAATGAAGAGCCAATTTGAGCATCGCCTTGCTTGTCTGACCAGTTCATATCTCCACCTGCCCAAAGTATCAAATGCGTTGATCTTTTATAGATGCGGGGAAAAGCAAATTTATTCTTGATTACAATACTTGCCTTATTCTCTTCCATTGAACTATTGAAAGCTCTGATATGGGAATCTACCTGCACTGTTTCAATCTTTTTACAGCTTAATAAATTTTGATAGCTAACCAGATCTGGAATCTCTTGTTGAACAGACTGCTCTCCCTCCTTTTGCTGCCTTGTGGGAATCTCAGCTTCGATTAACCTGGATCCATTCTGTACAACTATCGGAGTCGACAAATTTTGAGTAGGGTTCTCATCTTGTAAATTGGTATTAGATCTGCTTTTCAATTGGTTTGATTCCTTAGCGGGGGCATTTGTAATTTGTGTTTGCTTGCTCATTCTCTTTTGAGCGTTATTTTTGACCAGGGGTTGAGCAAGCTTATTATTTATCAGATCGTCTTTTTGTTCTGATTTTTGAATGTCTGATTGAATCAAAGGCTGATTATTTTTTGAATCCGACTGCCTGCTGAGGGTATGCTCCTCGCTCGATTTTTGAGTTACAGAGAGAGCTGGTGAATGATGTGGCTTGTCTGCACTTAGATAAAATGCTAAACTTCCAACTGAGAATAAAAGAAAAACAGCAGAGATCCAAAACCAAAGCAGGATTCTTCTCTTTTTATTTTCCTTCATTTTCGTTTTTAATCTTTGCCAATCTTCTGGTTGATAGGGAAGCTCCAAACCTGAAAGCTTTTCCCTTACCTGATCATCAAAAATATTTTTTTCTTCAAACATATAATGGGTTCTTTATCGTGTTATACCTAATTCTTCAAGCATATCTTTCAATCGATTTCTGGCTTTGACAAGATTCGATCTGGAAGTGCTTTCTGTTATGCCTAATTCTTCTGAAACTTCTTTGTGTGAATAACCTTCAATTACATACAAATTAAAAACTGCCCTGTAGGCAGGGGGTAATTTTTGAACAGCTTTTAAAATATCCTGGGCTGAAAAATCACTAACAACATCTGTTTGATCAGATAATTTATACATGGCTGTATCAATATCCTCCGAACGGTGTCTTATTTCTTTTCTGTAATAATCTATTGAACTATTGATCATTATTCTTCTTATCCAACTTTCCAAAGAAGTACCAATTTTATATTTTTCAATAAATCGAAAAACTTTAATAAAACCTTCATTCAGGATATCTCTTGCATCTTCATAATCGTTGGAATATCTCATGCATACACCTATCATTTTAGGATAATAGGTTTCATACAACATCTTTTGAGCCCAGGCCTCCTCTTTCACACAGGCTTGAATGAGAAGACTTTCCTTTTCTTCTGTATTCTGTGTAATATTATGATAACTGTGTAAACTCAAAGCTAAAGCCATTAGGATCTGTATAGAAAATTAATGATTTTATATGAGAACGAAAAACATTATTAAAATGCTGCCCAATAAAAAAAGGGAGCTGAATAATTATCAACTCCCTTTCTCTGCATGTATTTGTTTATTTATTTCTTGGCCTTGACCATTTCCTCTGCTTTTTTCAAAGCATTGTAAGCATTCACAACACCAGATTTAATGCACAAATCTTTAAAATCTACCAATTCTTCTGTTCCAGGCTTTTTTACCTTGTAGCTGATTGGTGTTACTGTTGATTCCAAACAAACTTTAAGTTCGGCTGCAGATAACTCAGGATAATAAGATTTCACCAAAGCAGCCACACCTGCAACGACTGGAGCCGCCATACTGGTACCACTGTTGGGTTTATACTGATCTTCAGGGATTGTAGAATTAATATCAACTCCAGGGGCGAATAAGTCTACTGTTGTTTTTCCATAATTAGAAAAAACTGCAGGAGCATCAGATTCAGGCATCCAGGATAAGGCACCTACTTCAATCCAATTATTCGCTTTCTTCTTACTTCTTTTATATTGGTCTTTGCCTGACATATAAAGCGGAGTTGGGAAATTAAATTCAACATCCGTATTTTTATTATCATTACCTGCAGCGTGAACAAGCAGTACACCTTTTTGCTCAGCGTATTTAACCGCATCGTCAACAATTTTTTTATTGTAAGAAAATGCTTTTCCAAAGCTCATATTAACTACGTCCGCACCATTGTCAACTGCATAGCGAATTGCATTGGCTACATCCTTATCTCTCTCGTCTCCGTTGGGTACTGTACGCACAGACATAATTCTTACATTGTTAGCTACACCATCCATACCTTTACCATTTCCTCTGATAGCACCAATAATACCAGCCACATGGGTACCATGTTCAGCATCAGGACCATATACATCGCTGTTGCCATAATCCTTTTGGGTTTGATTGCTGTAATCATCCCCGATAATGTTTCTGGGATCAAAATCAACATTCAAATTGTATTTCAATTGACCATCAACATATTCTCCTACTCTACCTTTGAAATAATCCATGGCAGCAGCTGCATCACCTCCAAATCTTTCAGCAATACTGGAAAAAGTTGCTTTCGCTTTTTTTAATTTTTCATCACTACCTTCTTGAATCTCTTTTACTTGTGCCAAAGTAAAGCTAGAGTTACTGAAATGCTTTTCCAAAGTGGCAATCGCATCAAAAATGGGTTGAAATCTAGCTTGTAAACCTTTGATTTCCTCTAATTTTGAGTCGTATTCTTTTTTGACCATCTCAAAGGTTTTCTTTTCTGAACCAGATAATTTACTTTTTGCTTTCAACTCTCTGTAAATTCTAATCAGTTCCAGGGTCTCATAGTTTACATTTTTTCCGTCTTTACCACCGAGGAAGTTCCAACCGTGCATATCATCTACATAACCGTTTCCGTCATCATCTTTTCCATTTCCGGCAATCTCTTTAGGATTTACCCACATGATATCTTTTAAATCTTCATGTTCTGGATCTACACCTGAATCAATGACTGCTACCAAAACTGTTTTCTTTGGTTTTTTATTTTTGAGTAATTCGTTATAAGCCTTTTCTGTACTAACCCCATGTACTTTATCTGCAGATAAATCAAGATTGAACCAATTGGCCGGAGCTTGTTCTTGAGCATACGCATGGAATGATACAGTCAAGAAAAGTGCAATTAATAATTTAAATTGAAATTTGATCATGATCACTTTTTATTAAATGTTAAAAACTATGTTGATTAATTGAATCCAAAACTTAAAAAATTACTTCGATTGTTCCTCCTTGGAATCAGTTGATACAAAATCCTTTCCAAAATAATAAATTAAAACAGGAAGTAACATTAAATCTGCCAGAAGAGCAACTACCAAGCAAATACTCGTAAACAGACCAATATGATAGGTACCTCCAAAGCTTGAAAAGACCAAGGTGAAGAATCCAGCCGATAATATCAAAGACGTGACAATAATCGATTTTCCTGAGGTTAAGAAAGTTTGCCTCAAGGCCCCAACCAGATCATTGGGAAACTTTTTTCTATCCAATCTGAAACTACTCATATAATGAATCGTATCATCAACTGCAATCCCAAAGGACAATATGAACAGAATAGATGTTGAAATCTTAATATTAACACCCGTAATACCCATCAGTGCACCAACAAAAAGCAAGGGTAAAACATTGGGTATAGTTCCAATGATAGCCATCTTTACAGATTTAAACATAAAACCAATTATTAACGCAATGATGAGACAGCTAAACCACAAACCATAGTATACATTATTGGCGATGTTAAAATTATTTAATTCCATTAAATGGGCAGATCCTGTAACATGACAAGTAAACTTCTTATCCAACCCAGATTTTTTTAAGAAAATTTGAAGTGAGTCATTTTTAATATTAATCAAGTGACTGCCCAAATCTGGCATTTTACCTGAAAACCTGGCAATTTTCTCTTCTTCAATCACCACTTTAGGGTATTGTTTTTCCATAAATCTTTTCACCAGGTCCTTGGCTTTCTTAAATTCAGATGATGTTTCAGGCAATTTGTAATATGAATTTTGACCCGAATGTAATACCCTGTTGGCTTCCTTGTACATGGCTACCGGGCTAAACATAGAACCAACACCATACTGTTTCAACAAATGTTTTTCAATTTTTTCAACATCTTTCAAAACTTCCAAATCTTTAAAGGATCTGGATGGATCTTTCAGTGCTATTTGCATTTCAAATTGACGTGCACCACTAAAATCCTTTTCAAAAAATCGGGATGCCTGAATCTGAGGATGTCTCTCACTTATGTCTTCCAATAAGTGCTGATTTACTACCAATTTCATACTACCCCAAATTCCAAAAACAAAAAGAATAACAGTTGTAATCATGATTGCCTTTTTCTGCTTCATTACAAAGTCAAATAAGGGACTCAACCAAGACTGAATGATATCATTTGCAGAAGATTCTTTTTGCTTAAATCCTGGCTTGTACAACATCACAACAGCAGGGAAAAGTGTATAACTTAATATAAAAGCATAAACTAAGCCCAGGGAAGCATAGCCTCCGAGGTTAATCAAAGGTCTGACATTGGAGAAAAGTAAACTTAAAAATCCAATTATAGTAGTTAAACTCGTAAAAATAGTAGCCGTGCCGATTTTCTTGATAGAAGAATTTAACGCATCTATTTTAGTATAACCATCGCTTTGTTTTGACAAAAAATGCGTGAGTAAGTGAATAATGTTGGATATACCAATGATTAAAATAATGGTGGGAATGATATTGGAAATAAAATCTAATGAAAGTCCAAAAAATACCATAGTGCCTAAGGTCCACACTACAGTTGTCCCCACAACCATCAAAGGCATCCATACACCCCAAAAACTTCTGTATGTCAAATACAGGAAGATGATATTTACTAAAATTGATAAAATCACAAATAGTAGAATCTCAGTTTTTGTCAGATTAACAAAGGTGGTCTGACCAAAACATTTTCCCGCAAAGTGTACTTTTTTAAACTCTGTATATGGAGTAACCATTGATTCTAAATCACGAACTAAGGAATCACAATTTTCATATTGCATCCCTGGTTTTTGACGAACTGCTATGGCTAAAGATTTTTTATCAGCAGAAAATAAATTTCCAATCAATTCCTTTCTTGAATAAACCCTTTCCTTATCGATTAGAAGTTGTTCTTTATCATCCATATGAATTAATGGTGAATTTACCACCGTATTCATGAAGGGCACATATCTGTAAATTTCTTGTTCTGTTGGAGATATAACCTGTGTTACAGATGGGTGATTTCTAACTTTCTTTCCTAGTTCATCAACAGACTTTAAAAAAGAAGGGTCAAATGCATCTTTTGATTTAGACTCAATTCCGATTAAAACATAATCATCATCCCATCCAAACTTCTTGGTATATTGCTCAAAAAATTTGGTTTCCGGATTATTCAGAGGATAAAAATTCCTCATATCAAAATTAAAAGTCAATCCAGTGCTTAATTGATAGGAAAAGAACAATGTTATCGCAACTATGATGAGGAGTACCTTCAGGCTATGTTTTTCAAAATTAATCACCCTTATATTTTTAGAACTACGAATTTCAATTTTTTTTAAGCATTTTCCAAACCTATTTTTAGCTGTTCCTGCTAATTCTATGGATTTTTAGATAAAACTCCTACTTTTGCTGACCTATTCTATGTTTATGAATCTTAAATGTTTACTTCTTTATACTTTTCTTCTAATGCAATTGGGCTTATATTCTCAATTCCAGATAAGTATACATGCGGATGAGAATTTGCGTAAAAATACGGTGATTAAACATTGCTTGTCAGATATAGAAAAACTATGCAATCAAAGTTTTTCTTTAAATATTACTTACAATCAAAATAATGCCAGCGTTCAAATTTTCCTTCCCAGCTTTGATCAACTAAAATCTTTCACTAAATTAAAAGATCTACAAAAAGATAGTTTTTACATTCAAAGTAAATCAATGGATGATAAAACTATGATTTACCTCAAAGCTAAAACTTTTAAGGGAGTCGCTGATGGAATTTATGCCCTACTTCAAGAGGGCTTACAGTTTGAATTTATACATCCGGAAAAAATTTACACACCTGAATACAGGCTTTGGCCCTTATCTCAAAATTATCAACTGAAGGGTGTTCCCAAGTTCAATAAAATGGGTTTTCATCTGCATACGCAACATCCTATTGAATTGATGGATGCTTTAATGAATCCTAAAAGTGGTGATCATTTAAATCAAATTAAGAGATACATAGATTGGTTGGCTCGAAACCAACAAAATTATTTCGAATTCTGTTTGCTTGAGATGAAAAATTTGGAGGAATGGGTTAAAGATTTTAAGTCAGTAACCAAATATGCTCATGAGAGGGGCATCTTCATTGGGTTGGATTTTTCCTTACACATGAAGCAACAAAATAGTTTTAAGTTGTACCATAATTTTCCAAAATCATGGCAACCCTTTAGTAAACAAATCCTGAAAAATCTCAATCTACTATCAAAAACAGGTGTTGATCTTTTTAATGTCGAACGTTCACAAACAGAGTTTTCTGCACCCAAACAAAAGAAGATATTAAAAAACCTTCGTGTCGTTAAAACATTTACCGATGAAAATGATATTGAACTCTTTAGTCGTATCCATGTTGTACCCAACTCGATTATCAATAAAAAAGATAATTCGCAAAATACAGTGTTTCAAACAGGTGATTCATTATCGGAAATGTTACACACGGTCATGTTTTATGATTTGCAAGATGAATCAGCTCCAGTTTACGGGAACAAAAATTTTTCTCACTTACTCACTTACTTTATTGAAAATAAAGATAAAAAAGAACTGTGGTATTATCCTGAATCTTCCTACTGGATAACCTTTGACCATTCCATCCCCAACTTATTTCTTAACTATCTGGAAAGCAGAAAAAGGGATATTGATTTAATGTACTCCCTTCAAGCAGAAGGACACCTTACTTTCAGCTCCGGATGGGAATGGGGTTACAGCCTTATAGATTGGAAAATTGCAAGATGGTCATGGGATTATTCTAAAAAAACAGAGCCTGAAGATCTACCACAAAATTGGTATGCAAATAAACCCATTGCGCTTTCTTTGGATTCAATTCAAGAATTGCATCATAAGTATATCAAAAACAAAGAACTAATTAGATACATGTCTGCAGCTACTTTTTTAGATGAGCTACCCAGATTCCTTTTTAAATACAACTTACAACCAAGACCTACCTATACCCATTCATTTTTGATGAATAAAGCACTACCCTATCATTTGGATAGTATAGAAATAAACTATATACAACCTTTGAAAGAATTTCATGACCTGTCCTTGGCTCAAACTCAAATTTTAGATCAAAATAAATCAAATCTGACGCATCCTTTTTTTGAAGAATTTTTCATCGGTCTCAGAGTTACAGAACTAAGAGCATTATTTAAATCTCATCTGCTCGAAGCTATAGTTGCATTTAGAAGATCTTCAATTGAAAAACAAAAAGACTGTCCGATTTGCATTGAAAAATTAATCCAGGCTGAGAAAATCATCAATCAAGCAGAAAAATGGGTAAAACTGCAGGAAAAAAAATACAAATATCCCGTAAAAAAACTAGCCGGACTTTATTCAAATCCGACCAGTTATGATTACGGTTATTTATACCCTGTAACGAATCTACATTTTTGGAGAAGGGAATTAGATCAAATTCGTCTCAAAAAATTCTGTCCGTTTTACAAAAATATTTTTGATTTATTACAAATCATAGGTCTAAAATCCTAATTCCGCTGAATACAGACTTTCGTGTTATACTTATTATTTACTCTAAGTATATAGATGCCATTTTCAAGATCAGTTACTGAGATCATTTGAGTGTCATTTGTATTCATTTCCTTTAAAAGTCTACTTCTTCCTAACAAATCATAAATCTCTATCTGACAAGTACTTGATTGTAAAGATTCAAATTGAATATGCAAAACATCTGAACTGGGGTTTGGAAAAACAGAAATCTCTGGATTTTTCTGATCAAGTTCATTGATTGATACGATAGTTGAACAAAGCACTGTATCTGGATTTAATTCTATATATCCCTTTACACTCAAATCTCTTCCCTGGAAGGCTGGATAAGAAGTGGGATACTTGGTAAATCTAAATTGTTGATTCACTATAGGCGTAAGCGTCGTATCGTACTGGGATATAGGCAAACCGTTTTTCATAGGATTGATATATTCCCAAACCATTTGTCCGGAAGGAGTGATTTCAAAGGCTCTACCCTCCCTGCCTTCATTAATCAAACGATTTCCATTAGGTAAGATTTGTATGGCACCCAAACCTGTAGAATACATTTCTTGTGGTGGGTTTGCTTGGTAAGTCCAATCAAATGTACTGGGTCCCCAACCTCCTCCTGGCAAAGGGGTATATTCCCATAGGTAAGTATCAAACACAGGAGAGAGTGTATGCACTTCTGAATAATCTACCCCAACTTTATTATTAAAAACAGCAATTTTACCAAATTCGGGATGTGTATTAGGCAAAGCTACATCAACCCAATGGGCATCATGGGGATAAAACAATTTTGTTGGTCCATTTGCTCTATAGGCTGATGGATTTCCAAATCTGTAAATCAAATCGCCACCCTTTCCAACCAAACCACCAGTACTACCAGCGGCCTGTTGCGTAGTTGTACTGTGATCAATGATCCAAATTTCATTGAAAGTAGGTACACAAAGCATGATTTGATCCAAGGTTGGATTGTAATCTATTGAATTGGCATGTTGCCAATCGGCAGTACTATCATATAAAGTATAATTTATATCGATCTTGTGTGGGGAAGCAGCAACATTGCCATAGTTAGATTTTGTACTGTCAAAATCCTGTATCATGTGATCCCATACATTCCATTGCCAAACTATGCTTGTAGTACCATTTGTCAAATTTGGTTGCAATTCAACAATTTTTTCAGGCCATAATCCATTACCCAAAGCACCTGTTCCGGTTAACTTGGCTGGATTTCTTCCTGCAGCAATTGCTTCAGCGTCTGTTTTATATTGCCAAACAATAGCCAATATGTTACCATTGGGCATTAGCTCAATATCATGATGCATACGTTGAGTGGAATCATTTATAGTGTAAGACCACAAAATGGTATTATCCCAATCTCTGATTTCTACTTTCTCACCACCACCACCGGCATGAATAAAAGAATTTGACAGGGCATTTCTTCCTTTAGTTGCATACAAATGTCCATTTTCTCTTAACCAAATTCCATTTCCAGGTTTAAATTGATTGTCTGTCCAACGATGAACAATCTGACCACAATTGTTAAGAAGATATGCAGTTCCCTGATTGTGAGGAAAATGCAAATTGTATCCCTCAGTAGCTAAACTCGGATTATAAAATGTTAAACCGACTGTATTACCTGTGCTTTGTGCTATACTTTTGAATGTTACAAACAAAAGAAACAAATAAATTAGATTTCTCATGATTCAAATTTTTTTTAAATATAATTATTGAATGATTAAAATTCAAGAAAGTCAACTATCCCATCCATTTGATTAGTAATATTTTTAATATGTAAATACAGATGATAAGGTTTTTGAGGTCTCCAGGCTATATGATTGAGCTTTGCTCCCATATATACATGTTTGTGAATATCGTGTGCTTCCATCTCGCTTTGTACAGGCTCTGACAGGTTAACAAAACAAATAAAACCTTCCTTTTCATCTAAATTTTCGGCCAGCTCTTCATAATAGAGATCATCTGACCCGTGAAAATTATAAACAGCTTCCATGAGAAAGACAAAACTATGGATACCCTCAGCCATCATGGGTTGCAATACATTTAACAATAAGGTTTCAATATCATTGTTTAGAGTATCATTCCATTCGCCAATACACTCGATGATCGCATAGTGTAAATCATAATCAACAAAAAGTGCTTTGATAAAAATCGTTTCAGATCCGATATCTTCCCACTGTGGATGTAATAAATAATTATATATCTTTTTGTCGAAAAAAAATTCGCTATATTGTTTTCCGTAAAAAGGGGATTTCTCATCCTCTGAGGCTGTATAATCATCTCTCCACAAAAAAAAGGGTTCTATTGTATGCATCTGAGCAAAATATTTTTTTCAAATGTAATCCTATTCTGTTTACTAATTCAACCAGAATTTATTTTTGCCCAAAAAAAACTTAGTTTTCCAAAGGATTGGCTGGGACATTACTATGGAGAATTGGAATGGATAACAACAAATGGAACCAAAAAAATTCCAATGACCCTTTCTTTTGAAAAAACAGAATCTGACCAAATTTTCAAATGGAAGGTAATTTATGATTCAACAGCTGCAGTTCCTTTCAAAGTTGAAAAAGATTATTTGATCAAAACTATTGACGCAAAAAAAGGACAATATGTTATGGATGAGCAAAATGGCATTATCCTTCATTTAAATTTGATAGAGAACTCGATTTATTCCTGCTTTTCTGTCAGTACGGAACAAAAGGAAATCTACCTCACAAGTATCGATAAATTAGTAAAAAAAGGTTTAATCTATCATGAAATCCTCAGTTTTACTCCAGAGACTGATGAAAAATATCCGAATGAAAATGGCGTTAAATCTTCGCCTAAAATTCAGGTTCAAAAAGCATTACTGAGAAGAAAGAAATAAAAAAACCTCTGAATTAATATCCAGAGGTCGTCCTATTATTTTAACAGAATCTGCTAAGGCAGGTAAATCTGACCGTTTTCAATAAATCTTCCGAGAACGATTCTCTGTACTTCGGAAGTTCCTTCATAAATCTGTGTGATTTTAGCATCGCGCATCAATCGCTCAACATGATATTCCTTCACGAAACCATAACCACCATGGACCTGAACAGCTTCTACAGAAATCTTCATAGCAGCTTCGGATGCAGCTAATTTAGCCATCGAACTGGCCATATCATAATCCATATGCTGATCTTTTAACCAGGCAGCACGGTATACAAGCATTCTCGCAGATTCTACCTGCATAGCCATATCTGCTAATTTGAAAGCTATACCCTGATGTTGCACGATAGGTTTTCCAAAAGCTACCCGCTGTCTGGCATAATCTGCAGCCAATTCATAAGAACCTGCAGCAATTCCTAATGCTTGGGCAGCAATTCCGATACGACCGCCAGATAAAGTTTTCATGGCAAATTTAAATCCAAACCCGTCCTCACCGATTCTGTTGGATTTTGGAACTTTAACATCATTGTACATTATGGTATGGGTATCAGAAGAACGGATTCCAAGTTTATCTTCTTTAGCACCGATAACAACACCCTCCCATGAAGTTTCAACGATCAGGCAATTGATACCTCTGTGGCCTTTGCTGGCATCTGTTTGCGCCATAACCAAATGAACCTGAGAAGTACCACCGTTGGTAATCCAGTTTTTGGTACCATTCAATAAATAGTAATCACCCATATCAATGGCTGTTGTTCTTTGAGAAGTAGCATCAGATCCAGCTTCTGGTTCAGACAAGCAGAAAGCTCCTATCCATTCACCCGTGGCCAATTTGGGAAGATATTTTAGTTTTTGCTCTTCGTTTCCAAAAGTTTCCAATCCCCAACAAACCAGGGAATTGTTGACAGACATAGCAACAGAACAAGAATTATCAATCTTAGAAATTTCCTCCATAGCTAAAACATAGGAAAGAGAATCCATTCCTCCTCCTCCATATTCTGGACTTACCATCATGCCTAAAAAACCCATTTCACCCATTTCTTTGAGTAATTCCGTTGGATGTTTCATGTCTCTGTCACGTTCAATCACTCCGGGTAAACATCTTTTTTTAGCAAATTCTCTGGCCGCATCTCTAACGGCAATATGTTGTTCACTAAGTTGAAATTGCATTTTTTGCTGTTTTATTGGTTAAAAGATGGGCAAATATAATATGAAATGAGGATATCAACAATAAATATTAATATTGAATGATAATACCAATGGAAGGTACTGCTACGGAAAGATTATTGTTTACTTTCATCAATTTGTACGAGGCATTTGCGGTACCCGCATTATAGACATTCTGATTGCCATTAGCATCAACATCTGTGTTATCCAACATATATTGTGGTACCTGAGCTGCCTGGGAAGGGAAATTCTGAATGTCTAGATAAAGATTCAAACTCCATTTTTTGAAATACCATTTATAATCCAATCTAAAATCAAATCCATAAAATAAATTGGTTCTTTCTTGATTGAGCTTTGTGTAATCATTAATACCTCTGCCAAATTGATTCCAGTTGACAAGCAGCGCAGAAACTGAGCTATCAACAGGTGTGTAAGGAAGTCCAGTCTGGAGTCTGAAATTTAATCCAAGCTGCAGGGTTTGATTTACCAAGGCTCTTGATATTTCCTTTTTACCTTTGGCAATCCTTTTTTCATTCCTGGCATCTCTGATTTCTTTGTTCATAATATCAAAGTTTTTACCTAATGATGCATTTACTATATGTCTGCTGTCCCAAGCAGAATATACATAAACATTATTCACATCCTTAAATTCAGAATAACCAAATGTGTAAGCCAATATCCCAAAAAATCCTTTGTAAAGTCTTTGTTGCAACAAGACTTCCACCCCATAGGTTCTCCCCTCTCCCCTGGCATCAACAGGTGCATTTCCAACAACGCCAAATCCGCCACCAAAATTCGCGAGTGCAATTTGTTCGTTCAGTAAAAATGGATAATTGTCATACTTTTTAAAATAGCCTTCCACACTCACTTTAGTTGCAGATGGTAAATTATATTCGATTCCAGCTACAGCATGAAATCCCCTGATAAATTTTAACCGATCCTGATTTACAAAATTACCATTTTCCTTATAACCCATAGCTGTGTAAGCTGGCAATTGATAAAATAAACCCGTGTTGGCATTAATGAATAATTTGTCAGTTACAGCGATAGATATGGAAAATCTGGGTGAAATCTGTCTTAGTGGATTGAGCATTTCCTTATTGTAATTGTTGCCATCCATCCGCATACCTAAAGAGAGAATCAGTCGGTCAGAGAATAATTTTTTACTCAATTGACCGAAGGCTGCATATTTGTGCATAAACAAAGTGGACTCATAATTTATCGCCAAGGGTTGACCCTGAACTACAGTAAATATCTGGCTTCTATTAAAATACCTGATATATTCATATCCAATACCATAATTGAGTTTAAAACCTTTGCCAAATCTTATTGTATGTTCTGCTCTAAACTTATTCTCTGCCTCTTGTGAATTGTAATCCAGGCTTTTTGGTAAGTTCTCATCATTATTTTGATATTTAAAAATATCATTATTCAGCATGTTTCTACTTAATACAAAAGTAAAGTATCCATTTTTCATGAATTTTTTATAAACGGCACCCAAGGCATAATTCCATTGATTGTTTATAGGGATGTTGTTTAGCAAATATCTTTGCTCGGGAGTTTCATTTGCATCCAAGTTTAACTTAAAACGATCACATGCACCCAAACCTGTTATATAAAATTCATCATTGTTTGGAAGTATCGTTCTCACCTTAAACTGAAAATCATTGTAGGTAGGTAAAAAGGGTAACCCAATGGCATCAAATAAAAATTGCAGATAAGACTGTCTGATAGAAAACAGGAAGGTAGTCTTTTTATTTTTTGACAAAGGTCCTTCCAGTGCCAAAGATACATCTGTTGCCCCAACACTGGCTGTAAAACCAATACGATCATCCCTGGCATTTTTTTGTCGGAAATTAAAAACGGAACTCAATGAATTTCCTCTGTTGGAGGGAAAAGCACCGCTGTAAAAATCAACTTCTGAAATCAAGTCCACATTTAACAATCCCTGCGGACCTCCAGAAGCACCCTGCGTGGCATAATGATTAATGTTGGGAACTTCTATATCATCCAAATAGAACCTATTTTCATTCGGTGCTCCACCTCTGATGATCAAATCATTTCTGAAAGAATTAGAGGTAGTAACACCAGGTAAAACTCTTATTACCTTGGATATATCTCTATTTCCTCCTGGATTTCGTTGAATTTCAGCGGTACCAATAGTTTGGAGTGACACCGGACTTTCTTCCGTTTTCTTGAAAGGTGAAGCTGTAACAACCACCTCTGAGGTGAGCTCATCTTCTTCCTCTAAATTGAAATCTAAAAATGCGGGTCTTGAATTTGTTACCTGGACCTCAGTTTTGGACTGGGGCATATATCCTAAATATGAAACAGAAACAGTATAAAAACCTGGTTCTAGTCCCGTAATTTCATAATT
>CAZNNX010000053.1:0-18168 GCA_964574485.1 uncultured Saprospiraceae bacterium
TTTTGTTAGTAAAATGTTAACTTAACAAATTATTATAAAAAATTTAAATTCAATTCGTTATCTTCGCAGACTTTTTGAATCATTGTTCACTTATAATCTTAAAATATACCTATGTACTGGACTCTAGAATTGGCTTCTTACTTACAAGACGCGCCTTGGCCTGCCACAAGAGATGAACTTATTGATTACGCAATTAGATCAGGGGCCCCTATTGAAGTAATAGAAAACTTACAGGCACTAGATGACGAGGATGAGCTCTATGAAGGAATTGAAGACATTTGGGATGATTATCCTACAAAAAACGACTTCTTTTTTCCAGAAGATGAATATTAAAAGGCTGCATTCACAGCCTTTTTTTATTCAGTTCAATCATACTTACTTTGTAAATCTTTGATTAAATTGCTTAATTTTGAATTATTATACATTTACCTAATTCTAATCTATGAAAAATCTATTTACCTTACTATTTGTTTTTTGTGTTTTCTTAGTTAAAGCACAAGTACCTGTTCAGGTTAGTCCTGCATCAGGCCCCAACCTTTGTGACGGATCGGCTACCATAATCATGGGAAATGTTGATACCAGTTCAATATCATGGTTTTTCCCCAACAGCACCACTGTCAACGGACAAATCCAAATCACGAATCTTTGTCCTGGTACATATGGCGTCTATTTCGCCTACTTTTCAAGTCCGGGTGTTATTGACTCCTTATTTTTTTCCTTTGTAGTCGGACCAACAAATAGTTGTGCAGGATTGACTGCGATCATTAGTACTACCCCTGCCAGTTCTAATACGGCTTGTGATGGTGCTTTAACTGCATCGGCGACAGGGGGTACAGCACCATATGTTTATCTATGGTCAAATAACACAAATTCATCTAATCTAAGCAATCAGTGCCCCGGCGCCTACTGTGTTACCGTTACAGATGCCAATGGATGTGTAAGCAGTACCTGTGATTCTCTTTATGGTTCTTCTTCCCCTTCAGGTCAGGGAGATACCCTCCTGCTTACAAACAATGTATGTAATCCATCCAATTCAAATGGCACTTTGGTCTCTTCAGTTATTGATTGTAATCTTGACTATAGTTTGGTAAATAGCGGTTTTATGACCAGTTATATTAGTTACTATCCTGATTCTGCTCTCACTACCTGGACTCTTTGGGATTCACTTAACAATGCGGTAGCAGTTTATGGAGCTACTTATTATTTCCCACCTAATACGAATGGTTGCTTTGACCTTATTTTTGTTATTTATTGTGATAGTAGTGGACTTAGACCTACTACAATTCAATCCAATGTGAATACAATTTTTATCAGAGATGTGATCTATTTCAGCCCAACTTCTTTACAAAATCTTGCTCAGGATGAAATTTATTTCAACAATCCTATTCAGGACAATCTTACTATACAAGGGATTGAAAATACAAAAACTCAGGTTCAAATATTGAATCAACTGGGTCAGTTGATGTATAGAAATACCATCCTTCAAAATACAGATATCAACACTTCAAATTGGTCAAATGGTATTTATTACCTGCAAATTGAAAATGAAAGAGGATCTAAAACTCATAAATTGATCAAAAACTAATTCATTGATCTACATAAAAAATGCCCTCAAAACCTGTATAGCTTTTGGGGGCATTCTTTTTGGGAGAATTTTTTTACTTTATTTTAATTAAATCCCGAATGAGTTTTCCAGAGTCTAACCTCATTTCAATGATATAAATTCCGGGTTCAATTTGACTCAAATCTTTTCTTTTGGTTTTTTCATTATCTGAGAGAAGGACCTGACCTAAATGATTCCACATGGAGAAACCTTCAATTTCCTGACTAAATTCTAAGATTCCTTGGGTTGGGTTGGGATACATTCTAAAAACACATGTTTCTGAATGATTTACATTTGTTGGCAAACTAATCTGAATTTGTTGCTGAACTGTATCTGATTTTCCACAGGAAGAAGCGATCAGGGTTACAGTATAATTTCCAGATTGGAGAAAAGTGTAATTGGGCGAATTTACCAATGAGCTGTCACCATTTCCAAAATACCATACATATTGATCAGCATTTTGTGAGCTTTGTTGAAATGTAACTTCTTGGGTCGATGGATTCACTTGATAATTAAATTGA
The DNA here is from genome assembly GCA_964574485.1 of uncultured Saprospiraceae bacterium. GTDB lineage: Bacteria > Bacteroidota > Bacteroidia > Chitinophagales > Saprospiraceae > Saprospira. Next base: position 2,125 of record CAZNNX010000053.1, read on the forward strand.
GCCACAGGGTCAAAATTGCCCACATTCCAAACTGATAAACTATCATATACAATCGATCCGGCAATATTTCTCAAAGAATCTGCCAATGCACCCGGCAACCCACCATTGTAAGTAACAAACCGGGGATCCTTCCTCAAAATTACTGCGTAAAAAACGGCAGATGCCAAATATGATCCTTTTAAAGAAGGATGTGAACCATCAGCATCGTATAGATTTATCCAAGGCCAGTTAGAACGGACATAACGCCAGGTCTGTGCTACGGGAGCAAGTAAAGCCTGATTCACATCAGCCATATATCTGTACCTCAGTTGAAGCAGGCTATCCATTCCCTGATAAGTACATACGGGTGGCCAAACGGCACAGTTGTTGGCATCGCCATTTTGTCTACCCCATGTGTTGTAAAAAACAGTTTCAGCACAAGGATTGTGTAACCCAATTAAACTGTCTAATACGCTGGCATAGGGAAATACATTCACCTGAACATCGTTGTCTGGAAAAGAAGGCCTCTGACTTTGCTCTTGTAAGATTACAAAATCCCAATTTCCTTGTTGTATCAATTGCAGGGTTGTGGCATTGGTGGAATGCAACTGAAAAGTATATCCACCAGGTGTAGATGAGGCAGTTTGTACAAAGTCACCTGTACTTGCAGCCATATCAGTAAGGAGCTGAGGTAGATTATTGTAATAGGTATAGCTATTCCCAATAAACAAAACCCTACTAGTATCCTGACTGTAAAGATTCAATTGAAAAATCAGTAAAATAAAAACATAGAAAACTCTCATACCAGATGATTTTTTAATTTATATAATAAAAAGGAAACCAATGTTAACAGAATAAAACAAATTATCCAAAGCCAGTTAAAGCCAAAATGATCCGCACAGCTTAACCCAAAACCAGGAGAAATTAAATGGGAGAGACTGAATATCATTCCATAAACAGCCATATATCTGCCTCGCATCGCATCTGAAGAACGATTCATTATCAGAGTGGTGGCAAATGGAAAACTTATCATTTCACCTAAAGTAAAAAACAAAATGGTTAGAAATAAAATGGGAAAAATTCCCGTAATTAAAATTACAAAGGATAAACCAACAATAAAAGAACCCAAAGACATTAGTTTTAAATAATTCTTTTTATCGAAAATATGAATAACAGGCATTTCAAACAATACAACCAACAATCCGTTGGATGCCATAAAAAGTCCTATCCATCTTTCTGATAGACCCATTTCCTGTTTGAGATAAACCGGTATGGCATGAAAAAACTGCATAAAAACCAGACCATATACAAACAACAGTAAAAAAAATCCAACCATATATCTATCCCCCAACACATATTTCATATGAGCTTGCCCTTCCTCTTGTTTGACCTTCCAACTCCATTTTTCATTTCTTATTCTTGTTCTAAAAAAACAATAGAAAAGGACTCCAGCAATCAAACATGTAAGTGCATCTATCAAAAACAAAATATAGAAATCTAAAAAAAACACTAAAACACCTCCGATAGCAGGCCCGAGGGTAAAACCAAAATTAAATGCCAGTCTGGTAAGGCCAATTGATCTGGACCTTTGTTCCGCATTGGTTAGCAAAGCCACTGAAGACATATTTGCCGGCCGATACAGATCTGCTATCAAACTAACGGCAAATAATCCGCCAAATATGGCATAGGGATTTTCTAAAAAAGTGAGTATTCCATAGGTAAAAACACTACAAATCAAACTCAACATTTGCAACCGAAAAGGACCTACCCTCTCAGTCAAAATTCCTCCCAACCAATTTCCAAAAAAAGAACCAATCCCATATCCCATCATAATAAATCCAGCCGTACTGAGGCTATACCCCTTCTCACTCGTTAAATAAATAGGCAAAAATGGCAAAACCATGGAACCTGCTCTGTTGATAAAACTAAGCAGGGAGATTACCCATATTTCTCGGGGTAAATCTTTGAAACTTTCTCGGTAAACAGCTATCGGATGAATCAATTGAAAGAATTTTATTATCTTTCTGCAAAGATGTAAAAATTGAATCATTTTGTACTTAAATCATGAGAATACTAGGCTACATAGAAGATAAATCCTGCAAAATCACCATCTTTCATCAAGGATTTAAATATTTGGTAAAATTTGAAGAGGGCATGTATGAGCAAACCTATAAATTCAGAGAGTCTGACCATCTCAAAACAATTCAAGATTTTGAAAAATTAATTGATGATCATTTTTATGAACAGGTCATGACAAGATTTGATGAAATGAGAAGCGATTGCACCCAATTAATGAAAAGGCATTTTCATTCAGATGATAATGAAAATGAAGAAATTATCATTTAATTTTTTTACATTGTAAGCACAAAACACAATTGAATGAAAAAGTATTTTATCCTACTTCTAATCCTTTCCAGCTCCCCACTTTTGCTGAAAGCCCAGCTCAAAAACAGTACAGAACTGCATGATGCCCCTGTTTTTAATAGCCTGGAAGAGGCTTTGAGTGACCCACTCAGGGTGAACAGGCTGCATATCATTGGAAAAAACTGGAAAGAAATTCCAAGAGACATCACCAAACTAGGAAATTTACAGGAACTTATTTTAGATGGCAATCAAATCAGTTTTTTACCTGATTTCATCAGTCAACTGAAATACCTGGAGATCATTAGCATTACAGACAACCCAAATTTTCAACTGGAAACTAGTTTTCCCCTATTGGCCAAATGCCAAAACCTGAAAGAAATTTGGCTGCGTCAGAATAAATTCTCAATGATCCCTGAAAATATTGATGCTTTAGCCTCCCTCAAAAATTTAGAACTCCTTCATTTGGGCTCTAATGAACTTAGTTCACTTCCGAATCATCTTGGAAAGTTAAAAAGTTTGAAAAGACTTGAAATAGAAATGAATCACAAATTAAATTCCCTTCCAGCCAGTTTGGGGAATCTGATTCAGCTTACTGAACTGGATGCTGAAAATTGCGCCCTGCAAAGCCTGCCAAAAGAAATTTATCAATGTTCCGAATTAATCGATTTAGATATTCAAGGCAACCAAATTCAAAACCTTGAGGAAGGCATCAGTAAACTCAAGAAATTAATTCACCTCAACATAGGTGGAAATCCGCTGAAGTCTTTATCTCCAGATTTCAATCAATTGCCATCTCTGGAAGTCTTGGACCTGAGTGCCCGCCTACTCACTACTTTTGATCCTGTTACCATGGAGGAGAACGATGTAAGAATCATGTTTCAAATGAATCTGGATGAAACCCTCACCTATTTATCAAAAATGAGTGTTCTGAAAGAATTAATTTTTGATCATTGCGATTTAAGTGAACTACATGCGAGCATTTCAAAATGTAAACATCTTGAAAGATTGGAACTGGAAGACAATCGTATTGATGACAGCCACAGAAACCTGATTCGTAAATATTTGCCTCAGACCAGAGTAGTATACTAAAATCTTTCAATCAGATTACAAATATAATCCAATTGTTCTTCATGCATTTCTGTATGAATAGGTAATGACAACACCTGCTTGCAGAGCATTTCAGTAACTTCCAATTTTTCTTTTGCTTTCATTGCCTGTCTTTGAAAAGCGGGTTGCTCGAACAAGGGCAATGGGTAGTAAACCATTGTTGGTATCAGGTTTTCTTTCAAGTAATTTTGCAAGGCATCCCTTTGCTTCGCTTCAACTTTTATCGTGTATTGATGAAACACATGAGTACTGTTCTGTTGCCTTTGTGGAATTTGTATACCGGCTACCTGTTGTAATCTTTGGTCATAATATGCCGCAACAGCCTGTCTGGAATCACAAAATGAATCCAAATAGCTAAGTTTGACATCTAGTAAAGCAGCCTGTAAAGAATCCAATCTTGAATTCATTCCGATAATATCATGATAATATCTTTGTTTTTGACCATGGTTGGCTATCATCTTCAATCGGAGAGCCAGATTTTCGTCTTCCGTCATAATTGCTCCCCCATCTCCATAAGCTCCCAGGTTTTTGGAAGGGTAAAAAGAGGTTGTACCTATCCGACCCATGGTTCCTGTCATTTTCTGACGTCCATCTGAAAAGAAATATCTGGCCCCAATTGCCTGGGCATTATCTTCTATTACTGCAATCTGATGTAATTTTGCCCATTCCAAAATAGGCTCCATATCACAACTTTGACCAAATAAATGCACGGGAACAACTGCCTTTGTTCTGGGAGAAAACCCTGTTAAAATATCTGATAACCGTAGATTAAAGGTATCGGGATCTACATCCACCATTACTATTTTTAATCCAAGTAATGCCGCAACCTCAGCAGTAGCGACATAGGTAAAGGCAGGAACAATAATTTCATCTCCGGGCTTCAAATCCAAGGCCATGAGGGCAATTTGTAAGGCATCTGTTCCATTGGCGCAGGGAATCACATGACGAACACCGAGATATTCTTGCATATGCAACCTAAATTTTTCAACCGCAGGCCCATTGATGTAGGTTGTCTGTGTCAAAACTTCAGCCATAGCTGCATCTATTTCCTTTTGAAGTCGGAAATACTGACTGGCTAAATCTACCATTTGTATTGGTTTCATATGCTTTTTTTTTCAAAGCTATAAAAAGATTGAAAATTTTGAAAGAAAAGGAATTCTTTAACTTTCAATTCAACATATATACTAAACAAAACAAATTAAGTCGTAATTTTATCAGTAACAAATTTTAGTATTATGAATCAAATAACAATTCTCTGGGCTGACGATGAAATAGATTTACTCAAACCCCAAATCTTATTTTTAGAAAAAAAAGGATATAAGGTAATTACCGTTTCTAATGGATACGATGCCATAGAGGAATTGGAAAATACAGATAATCAAATTGATGTTATTTTCCTGGATGAAAACATGCCCGGACTCTCAGGAATTGACACCCTTGAAAGAATGAAATTAATAGCTGGTCAGATCCCCTTTGTTATGATTACCAAAAATGAAGAGGAAGGACTTATGGAACAGGCTATAGGTTCCAATATCAGCGACTACCTCATCAAACCTGTCAATCCGATACAAATTCTGAGTACTCTGGTAAAACTGGTTGATGGAGATAGATTGGTGCAGGAAGAAACGGGTATGAAATATCAACAGGAGTTCAGAAATATTTTCAATGAGATTAACAACAGCATGAGTGCACAGGAATGGGTTGAAACCTACAAAAAAATTGTGCATTGGGAATTAAAATTAGATGAATCTAAAATAACCAACATGTCTGAAATCCTTATTGGACAAAAAGAAACGGCCAATTCTGAGTTTGCTAAATTTATTTCAAAAAACTACATGCAGTGGATTGACCATAAATCTGACCCTCCGGTTTTGTCTCATGACTTGCTCAGATCCATGGTTTTCCCTGATGTCACAGATGATAAGCTCACAGTATTTGTAATTATCGACAATTTAAGATGGGATCAATGGAAAATGATAGAACCCATTATCTCAAAACTATATCGGGTGGAAGAGGAAGAATGTTTTTTTAGTATTCTCCCCACAACAACTCAATACAGCAGAAATGCCATTTTTGCAGGTATGATGCCTGCCGATATTGATTCTAAATATGGCGATTGGTGGTTTAATGACAATGAGAAAGGTGGTAAAAATCTTCACGAAAAGGATCTTTTGGGAGAGCAGATCAAAAGGGTTTTCAGAAAGCCTATCAAGTTCGATTATATTAAGGTAACCAATGCCGAACATGGAAAAAATCTGGCTGATAATATTCTAAACTACAAGCACAATAACTTTTTGTGTATCGTTTACAATTTTATGGACATGCTGTCTCATGCTCGCACAGAAATGGAAATATTAAAAGAATTGGCAGGAGATGAAAAAGCCTATCGTTCGCTAACTGCTTCCTGGTTTGAACATTCGCCTTTGTGGGATGCCCTTAAAACACTTTCTGAAATCCCACAACTTCAGCTGTTTTTAGGAACAGACCACGGTTCTATTCGTGTTCACGAGCCAGTTAAAGTAGTTGCAGACAGAGAAACAACAACGAACCTGAGATATAAGGTAGGTAAAAATTTGGCCTATGATAAAAAAGATGTTTTTGAAATCAGAAATCCCGCAGAGGCCAAATTACCCAAACCCAATATCAGTTCATCCTATATTTTTGCCAAAAGCGATCAATTTTTTGTTTATCCAAACAACTACAATCAATTCAACAACTTTTACAAAAATACTTTTCAACACGGCGGCATCTCTTTAGAAGAGGTAATTGTGCCTATTATTAAATTAAAATCTAAATAATTTACAATTATTATTTTTTTTATATTTTTGCAATTAACAAAAAAATCAGACATGAAAATCAAACACTTAGCTTTAATTTTATTTTCAACCCTGGGATTGGCAAGTTGTGTCACAACGACTTTCATTGACTATAAAGCAGTATCAGTGCCAGAAGAGGGTGGAACTCAGTTTACACAACTTACTAAGGAAGAGGATTTTGCAGTAGGTCCGGCTGTAAACGAAGAATACACTACAATCAGATGGTATGCCGCACCTTTAATTGCTATTTCTCCAGATGGAAATGAATTGGCTTTTCTTGGATTTAAAAATAACACTACCAATGTGTACCTAAAGAACACGAGAGGAGGTACTTCATTAATTCAACGAACCTTCAGAAATAAAATTTTTGATGTTTCTTACTCTCAAGATGGTAAATTTTTACTCTTCACTGAAAACGTGGACGGTAACTTAAATATTTATCAAATTAATTCTAAAGAAGGATCTGCAGTCCAGCAAATAACTACATCTACATCTGACGAAGTAGGTGGCATTTATGGTTATGACAATAAAATATATTTTTCTAAGGCCGAAAATGCAACAAATTCTGATGGGACAGCTACTAAAAGATATTATGTTTGGGGATTTGATGTCACTAGTTCTCTATTCACACAATTTACTGAAGGATTTACTCCTGCACCACTCCCAGACAAAAAATCAGTTGTGATTACCAGGAATAACAAAACATCTGGAAATGGTGAAATTTGGTTAATCGATTTAGAGAAGGGAACTGAAATGCAAATTTTGGCGAATCCTAAAATTGCATATTCCAGCCCTCAGGTATCCCCTGATGGAAAAAAAATTGTATGTGTTGGAATTTCACCAAAAACAGATAATAAACCTGCCAACTTAGATATATTTACCGTTAATATAGATGGAACTGGACTAACTCAGTTAACCTTTCATCCCGGTCATGATGTATCTCCTAAATGGAGCCCCGATGCCAAAAGTATTTATTTTCTCTCTCAAAGAGCTAATGAGAAAAGAGCTTATTGCGTTTGGAATATGAATGTTCGCTAAAAAATCACTACAAATGAAAAAATTATTTATTAGTTACTTAACCTTTGGATTCTTATCCATTCAAGCATTTGGTCAATTTACAGGAGGTGAAGTATCTCCCAACCAACCCAGTGCAAAACCTCAAGACACCTATAACTTTGCGAATCAAGGAGGTATGGCTCTTCCTTCATTTATGGCAGGCATGGGTAATTACATGGGTAGTCAAAGCCTTTTCTCCGTAACAACCTATGGATATGATTACTTTAATAATTACGTCTATGCAACAGATATTTATAAAAGAAAAGCTAATCTGGGTCTTGTTTGGAATATTGCCTACACTGATTATTTTATTAATAGTTTAAAATTTGCAGAAAATATGCGTCTTGCCATTTCAGCAAACTGGATGACTTTAAAATTTAATACAATTACTAGTCAGTGGGACTTTGGAGGTGGAAACTTTTCGGATGACATAACAAGTATCAGATTGGGGTACAATATGGGAGTAGGTCCTTCTTTCAGAATTTATCCAATCAAAACTGCACCATCTTTTGGTTTGCAATTTGGATATCAACTTTCTCCAGAACTTGATATCACTGTTACACCAGAAGTGGGTGAACCTGAATTAGAATTTAATATGTTTCATGATTTGTCATTTAAAATCATGTACAAAAAAGTGTTCTTAAATTTTCAATTTACTTTCGGAACAATGGGTGTGATCGATGCTGCGGAAATGGGTACTCTGTATAATTATTATGATTTCAATTCGATTGACAGACACGAGATTTCATTGTTAGAACCAACGGGTAATATTGAAAATTACAGCGTTAATTCAAGTATTGTAACAAAAGAAGATTTAGCTTATAAAAAATTCGCAGCGTCTAGCTTTTCATTAATTCTTGGGTTTTATTTCTAAGTTACAAACTACCAATCCCAACAATCTTAGCCTTTTTTATAAAACTATGGTTTTGGGGAACAATAATTTGAACAGGAGCCGGCATTCCCTTGGCTCCTGCTTTTTTATCAATCCAAATTTTATACTTTTTCCCTGCCAGTGCTGAAGCTCCGTACCCCTCCCCTGCTACTTCTGAAATTGCTATCCTGGTTATTTGAGGAGGAAACTGATATAAACTCGCCGATTCAAAATCTTTTTTCAAAGAATATCCCACAATATTTGGACGCAGGGCATTTGCATTTTCATTAACAAGATTACCTCCAGCCAAAGGCAAAAATTGAATTGCCAGATCCTCCAAATTTTTACTCTGATGTAGAAGTTTGATGTATTCTGTAAGTAAATCCTTCACTTCATTGGGCAAACTTGAATTTTCCATTGTTTTCTTGTTTTTTTGAGCTGTTAGTAAGATAGGGAAACAAAAAATTAGCAGTAATATAAAATTTCTCATTTTCTGATTATTAAAGATGTAGAATTCATTGATGCAGGCTTTTCCAATTTCAAAAGATCCAAAATAGTAGGTGCAATATCAGCCAGTTTTCCAGATTTCAATCCCTCTATCTCCCTTTCAGTAACCAAACAGCATGGAACCGGATTTAAAGAATGTGCCGTATTTACGGACCCATCCGGATTAACCATACAATCAGAATTTCCATGGTCAGCGATAATCAAAATGGAATATCCCTGCTCTTGTAAAAAGGGCACCAAGTCAGACAGACAATCATCTACAGCTTCAACTGCAAGTTTTGCCGCGGAAAAAACGCCCGTATGCCCTACCATATCAGCATTTGCAAAATTGACACAAATAAAATCAACAGCTCCTTTGCTTTTTACAAAATCCATAAGTGCCTCTTTGATTTCATAGGCACTCATTTCGGGTTGAAGATCATAGGTACTCACCTTGGGAGAGGGCACAATAATTCTATATTCATTTACAAATGGTTGTTCCCTACCTCCATTAAAGAAAAAGGTAACATGTGGATATTTCTCTGTTTCTGCGATACGTAATTGCGTTTTTCCACAAGCACTGAGTACTTCTCCCAAAGTTTCAAGCAGGTCTTCCTTTTCAAAAACAATATTTATGTGCTGAAATCTATCATCGTATCTTGTCATGGTAATACATTTCAGTTCCAGAGCATACATATTCAAATCGGGAAAATCTTCTTGACTTAATACCTGAACCAATTCCCTACAACGATCTGTTCTGAAATTATAAAAGAAAACGGTATCTCCCGTTTTGATACGGGTATCATAGTCTATTTCATTTTGAATCAAACAAGCTGGTATAAATTCATCTGTAATTTCTTGATCATAAAAATGATTCATAGCTACGATGGGATCCTGAAACAGCTCTGCTCTTCCATGAACCAACAGTTCATAAGCCTGGGCAATACGTTCCCACCGATGGTCACGATCCATGGCAAAATACCTTCCAATTAGACTGACTATTTTTGCTTTTTTATCCTTTAAAAATAATTGCATGTCCTCTATATAGTCTATTCCTGCATGCGGATCAGTATCTCTTCCATCTAAAAAGCAATGAAGGTAAACCTGTTCCAATCCCAACTTTTCAGTCAACTCAATGATCGCTTTCAGATGATTGATATGAGAATGTACCCCACCATCAGATAATAGACCCAACAAATGAACACACTTATTCTCCTGCTTGGCTTGGGTAAAAGAATCAATCAACATTTGATTCTCAAAAAATCTTTTCTCCTCTATTTCTTTATTGATCCTTGCTAATTCTTGATATATCACTCTTCCAGCACCTATATTCAAATGCCCTACCTCTGAATTTCCCATTTGCCCCTCAGGCAAACCTACTGACAACCCAAAAGTTTCTAAAGTTGAAAAGTGATTCTGATGAAAAAGGTTTTCAGTAAAAGGGATATTTGCAGCACTGATGGCGCTGATTTTGGGGTCTTTCTCCAAACCCCAGCCATCAAGAATTATCAATGCCACCTTGTTTTCAGTACTCATTTAAGCCTCCAATTTTACAAGGGATTCCAAAAGGTAAGACCAAAATTTTTGTACTGAACTAATCTGTACTTTTTCTCCCGGAGCATGTGCCCCTCGGATATTAGGACCAAATGAAATCATTTGCATTTCCGGATAATTTTTTCCTAGTATACCACATTCCAACCCTGCATGACAAGCATTGACATGCGGGGCTGAGTCAAACATTTTTACATAAATATCGCGCATTTGTTTCACCAGGGTAGCTTCCGGCAGTGGTGTCCAACCCGGATAAGAACCTGTCAGAGAAACCTGAGCGCCCATAGTCTCAAAACAACCTTGTATGCTCTCTGCCTCTTCCATTTTTTCTGTATCAACCGAACTCCTTGTTAAACACAGAATTTGATACTGACCTGATTCTATTTTTACTCTGGCTAAATTATTAGAGGTTTGAACCAAATCCTTAATTTCGGGACTCATCCTGTAAATACCATTGGGACAGGCACCTAAAGCTCTAAAAACACTGTTTTGAAAAGAACTGTCCCAAACAGAACCCGGAGTTTTTACATATGTTAATTCTATCATCATATGTGGATCCGTAGTTTGATATTCCGATTTCAATACGGCACTCAATTCCTGTATCTCCTTTTCCAAAATCTGCTGAAAATCATTTTTTACAACAATATCTGCATATGCTTCTCTTGGAATAGCATTACGAAGACCACCCCCATCAAATCGGGCGACCTGAATTTGTAATTTTGCTCTTAAAGTTCTCAGAATTCGATTTAATACTTTATTTGCATTCGCTCTACCCAAATGGATATCCATTCCAGAGTGTCCTCCTGTGAGACCCTTCACTGAAATTCTACAACCCAACCCCTGCATAGCCACTTGCTCCGTATATACTCCCGTTGCAGTGACATCAATACCACCTGCACAACCTATTGTAAGTTCTGTATCCTCCTCTGTGTCTAAATTCAACATATATTTTGCCTTCAATATACCACCCTCCAAGTGTAAGGCACCCGTCATTCCTGTCTCCTCATCAATAGTAAACAATGCTTCGATACTGGGATGACTGATATCATCAGCACTTAAAACTGCCATAATCGCAGCTACTCCAATGCCATTGTCTGCACCGAGGGTTGTTCCATCGCCAATTACCCAATCATCTTCACAAATCATTCTGATTCCCTCCTTTTCAAAATCGAAATTGGTTTCAGCATTTTTCTGATGAACCATATCCAAATGTCCTTGTAAAGCTATGGTTGGTTTAGCTTCCCAACCCCGGGTTGCCGGTTTTTTAATAATAACATTGCCAATCTCATCCACAAGAAAGTCAAGAGCATGCTTCATGGCAAACTCTTGCATGAATCGAATAATTTTATCCTCTTTTTTAGAGGCTCTGGGTATGGCATTTACATCTGCAAAATGATTCCATAATGCCTTGGGTTCTAAATTTCTAATATTCATTTGCTAAATTATTTTTGTAAAAATAAACAAAGTATCATTTCAATTCAAAATCTTTCTTTTTCCAATCAGAAGAATAAATAAATAGGGCAATTATAATAAAAATTCCTCCCAGCCACTCTCCACTGCTAGGACTACTTCCAAATAGTATCCAAGAAAACAAAATGGCATATAAAGGTTCCATGCTGGCAATCATGGCAACGAACGTGCCCGATAATTTAGCTGCAGCCCAAAGAAATAAACTGTGCGATAAGGCTGTAAAAACCAGACCTAAGAGTAGTAATAAAATCCATGTTTGATAATCCCATTGCATTAGGGTTCTGTAATCAATGACCACAAAGGGTGTAAGCAGCAAAAAAGATATAAAATTCTGACTCAGAGCTATTTGAATTGCATGATATGCTGCTGCTTTTTTTTGATTGCAATACATTAAAACGCTAAAACTTAAGGCAGAAAAAATACCGGAACATAGAGATACCAGCTGAAATTCTTTAAAAGACTCATGGCACAGTACAAAAACACCAATTACAATAAGTCCAATACAAACTATATTTTTAACTATATTTTTTATCTTATTCTGATGTAAATCGATAACAAAACTAAACAGAGGATAACTCGAAAAACTAATCACAGCCAAGGCCAAACTTCCATACTGTACAGCATAAAAAAAACTAATCCAGTGCAAACAAAGTAACAATGCCTGTCCAAAAAAAACAGGGAAGTAAATTCTAATTTTTTCTTTGAGTAAAATCTGAATACTACCCAGGCCTATAAAAGCAAAAAAACATCGAAAAAAAACCAGATGGTATATTCCAATTGTTAAACCCTCTCCGAAAAGAGAGGCCATTCCAAATAAAAATACAGCAAAATGTAAAACCCAGACTGGCATAATTTCTTGGATAAGTAACAAGTAAAAATACTCAATTTTATATTTATACAGGTTATTTTTTATATCTTAGTACGTTATAGTTATCATGATCAATCCTAACATAATGAAAAAGCAATTCTCCACTCTTTTCATATTTATTTTATTAACGAATTACCTGTCTGCTCAATTTGTAGCAACCCCATTGGGAGGTCCGTTAACTCCCACTACCCTGGTTCAAAATAATTTGGTCGGAACGGGTGTTACTATATCAAATGTTACGATAGGACCAGGTTCAAATAACAGACAATATGGAAGATTTACCAATGCAAACTCGCAGCTACCCTTTAGCTCGGGTATATTCTTATCCACAGGATTTGTAGATGATTTCAACAATGTTCCCATTAACAACAACGGAGGTTTCTCCTCAGCAAATGGCTTTTGTACAGCCGGTGGGATATGTACCCCTGGAGATGCGTCACTTAACGCCATTATAGCGCCCTTTTTGACCAATGATGCTGCCATTCTGGAATTTGACTTTGTTCCACTTTCAGATACTGTTCGATTTAGATATGTTTTTGCTTCGGAAGAGTACAATGAATATGCTTGTAGCGATTTTAATGATGTTTTTGCCTTTTTTGTGAATGGTCCCGGAGTACCTTTGCAGAATATAGCCCTTATCCCTGGTACGGTAATTCCTGTTGCCATAAATAGCGTGAATATTGGAGCTCCCGGTGTTTTTGCTAATTTGCCCCACAATTGTATTGCCCCCAGTGGTTCGTTGGCTTATTCTTCCCTTTATAGAGATAACACAAACGGCGCTCATATTCAATATGATGGAATGACAGTTGCATTAGAAGCAGTGGTAAGAGTAATTCCATGCTCCACTTATCATATTAAACTTGCCGTAGCTGATGCTACTGATGGAGAATTTGACTCTGGGGTTTTCCTAGAAGCCAGATCGTTCTCAACAGATGCTGTTGCAATCAACTCTATTACAGCCGATGGAGATACAACTACCACAGAAGGATGTGACACAGCCAGTTTTGTATTTACATTATCTAGCCCTGTTTTAAATGATTCTGTAATCCGATTTACGATTGGAGGAACCGCAATAAATGGGACCGATTATGTACAAATTGCTGATAGTATAACGATTTTAGCAGGTGATAGCTTTGCCCTTCTTAATATCATTCCCTTAGGTGATGCCTTTGCCGATCCGAATGAAACAATATTAATTTCTGTTAGTTCTGGTCTCTGTACTACTTTTATTTCTACTGCTCGTTTGTATATCGACGAAGACGTTCTAATTCCTGCCCCAACTCCTACCTGTCAAATACTTAGCAACAATTCAGTACAATTCAACTGGACTAATGTACCAGGTGCTACCGGATATCAAATAAGCACAAATGGTGGCAGTACCTTTGTTAATCCAAACACTGGAGCTACTTCACACATAGTCAGCGGCTTGCCCCCAGGTGGCTCTGCAAGTATACAAGTTCGTTCCACAGGAGGTGTTCAAAATTGCGGAAATAACCCCATAGTTACTGTGACTTGCACTGCCTGCTCCCTAGCTGTCAACTTAAGTAATTCAACAAATGTAAGTTGCAATGGGGGTAATAATGGATCTGCAACCGTGTCTACGACAGCATCAAATCCTCCCGTAAGTTTTGTTTGGTCAGTGCCGGGTAATACATCTCCAACCATTACGGGGCTCACAGCTGGCGTGTATTCAGTAACAGCTACAGATGCAACTGCTTGCTCTAATACACTTAGTGTTACTATTACTCAACCTTCTGCAATTACGCTCACTACCAATTCCACCTTGCCTACCTGTCCGGGTTCTACCAATGCTACTGTTTTGGCGTCGGCTTCCGGAGGTACCGGAGTATTAAGTTATATCTGGAATGTAGCTGGTCAAACAAATCCCTTACTTGCTAATGTTGGTGCAGGAAACTACTGTGTCACTGTTACTGATGGAAACTTGTGCCGCGCTTCATCTTGTACCACAATTACACCTGCCAGTGCCAGTTTTTCTGCCTCTGGCGACACCTCTATTTGTAACGGACGCTCAACACCTCTGAATGCAAGTGCTGCCTTTAGCTACACATGGACTCCATCTACTGGTTTGAGTGCCAATAATATAGCTAACCCTATTGCAACTCCTTCAACCAGTACCAATTACATTGTTCAGGCTTCAGTTGTTTCTGGAACAAATCTTATAGTCAATGGAGATTTTAGTGCAGGAAACACAGGTTTTACAAGTAACTATGGATTTTCTCCCGGTAATGTCACCCCACAGGGTGTATATGATGTAATACCCAATCCTCAACTTTCCCATTCTGGATTTCAACCTTGTACCGACCATACGACAGGCTCAGGTAATATGATGGTTGTAAATGGTTCAACAATAGCAAATCAAAGTTTTTGGTGTCAAACGGTTAATGTACTTCCTGCTACAGATTACATTTTTAATGCTTTTGTAAATACCTTGGTTGCATCAAATCCAGCCATACTACAGTTTTCAGTAAATGGCGTATTATTGGGAAATCCATTCAATGCCTTACCTAATACCTGCCAGTGGAGTCAATTTAATTCAACTTGGAACTCAGGTGCAGCGACATCTGCCAATATTTGCGTAGTAAACCAAAATACAGCTGCTGGTGGAAACGATTTTGCCATTGATGATTTGTCCTTTTTCCCTATCTGCTTGGTCAGAGATACTGTTGTTGTTACAGTGAATCCAAATCCAACTCCCAGTGCTTCCAATGACGGGCCCGCTTGTACAGGAACTACGATTAATTTATCAGCTACGGGTGGAACTAGTTATAGTTGGTCAGGACCTTCTTTCAACTCAAGTGTTCAGAATCCCAACATTCCTGCAGCCAATGCAACCAATGCAGGCTTATACACTGTAACAGTAACTAATTTACAAGGCTGCACTGCCACTGCTTCAACTACGTTAGTAATCAATTCTACCCTGAATGCTTCTACAACAGTAACCAATGTTTCTTGTAACAATGGATCCAATGGTACGGCAACAGCTATTAGCAGCTCCGGAACAGCACCTTTCACTTTCAACTGGTCGAATGGGCAAAATTCACAAATTGCCACAGGATTAATTGCTGGAAATTATACAGTTTCCATAAGCGACGTGAATGGGTGTACAGCTACGCTTAATACTACTGTTACTGAACCCTCCGCATTAAGTGCTACCACCTCCTCTACTAATCCAAGTTGCTTCGGTTCTAATTCAGGAACTGCCAATATATCTGTTTCTGGCGGCACACCTAACTACACTTATTTTTGGTCTAATGGTCAAAATACACCTACAGCAACAGCACTTTCAGCTGGAAATCCATCTGTTATCGTTAATGATGCCAATGGCTGTACCATTAGCTCCAGTTTCACCATTACGCAACCCTCTGCCCTTGCAACTGTGCTTAGCAATAGTCCCGCACTATGTTTTAATCAGGCTTCCGGTTCTGTGACAAATAACCCTTCCGGAGCCACAGCAC
>CAZNNX010000054.1:0-18118 GCA_964574485.1 uncultured Saprospiraceae bacterium
CTATGAATTATAATCTGATGTATCAACCCAATCCCAATACAAATTTTGTCAGTTTTGGAACCAATGTTTATAATAATTTTGCTCAATGGCAAACAAATACTTTTGGGCATGGAGCGAATGATGTTTATGGAGATCCAGTTTTTGCTTCTGCAACTGATTTGCATGTGGAAGGTTTACTTGCGAATGATGCTGGTGATAATGCGGTAGCTGTTAACTCAGATATTGATGGCGATAGCAGACCTTTTCCACTCGCAACGAGGGTGGATATTGGTGCTGATGAGTTTAGACCTCGATTCAATGATGCTGGCGTTTTGGCACTTGTATCTCCTGCTGTGCCACTTCAGTTTGGATTCAGACCAGTTACAGTAACAGTTAAGAATTTTGGAAATTCAACCTTGAATATTTTTACAGTTCAATGGAGGTACAATGGAATACAACAAGGAAATTACACATACACAGGTTCTCCGGTTGCTCCTCAGCAAACTGTAAATGTTACACTAGGTAGTATAAACTTCCCTGCCGGGATTAATGCCAATATGGAATTTTGGACGATCAATCCTAATAATGTTGCAGATGAAAGATTAAGTAATGATACTTTGAATGTTAGTCTCTGTGCTGGTTTAAATGGCACCTATACCTTAGGTAATCCAGGGTCAAACTATCCAACCTTTGCTGATGCTATTAATGAATTGTATCAATGTGGTGTATCCGGCCCTGTAACTTTTTTAGTTCAGAATGGCACTTACCCAGGTCAGCAATTGGCACTTACAGGAGTGATTCCAGGTTCTAGCAATACTAATCGTATTAGTTTTCAAGGTGTTAATGCTAGCACAGTCATTCTTACCCATGATGGTACTCAAAACAAAATTCCAACCATTTTATTGGATGGGGTAGACTTTGTTACTGTTCGAAATATGACTATCAATACAACTGCACCTACTGGGGCAAGAGGTCATGGTATTCACCTGATTAATCAGGCAGATTTTATTCAAATTGTTGATAATGTAATTAATGCAACTTATGCCTCAGGTATTAATGATATGATTGGTATTGTTGCTTCAGATGTAATTAATGACGATTATGCAGAAGGTAATACTGCGAACCAATTATTAATTCAAGGTAATACGATTAATGGGGGTGAAATGGGAATCCACCTGGAAGGATCGGCCTTGCTTTCCAAAATCAGAAATATTTCTATAATCAACAATACGATTTCCGGTTATGACGATTACGGTGTTTATGTAGATGAAATTGATAGTTTTTACTTTGAAAGAAATACCATTACTTCTTTGTCAGGATCTACCATTGCTTCAGGAATGTATTCTTATGATTGTACTAATTTTTCAATTCAGAGAAATAAAATTCATGTAAGAGATTATGGAATTTATCTCTACAATGGAAATAATCCATTCAGTAGTTCTCGTGGTAAGTTTTACAATAATATGATTGTCAGTTCTGAAGATGATGCCTTGTATTCAGGATTTACAGGTTCTACAGACTTTTGGCATAATTCATTTGTGGCCAGATCTTTGGCAAATGCTTCTGCGAATGGAGTGTATTTACTAAGTCCGATAGCAGGAACCAATGATTTCAGGAATAATATATTTTTGACAAATAGTTCCAGTACTACATCTTATGCTTTTGAATCTAGTGTGAACACTGCTCAGTTGAGAATGGACAATAATTTGTTCTTTTCTGTAGGTATCAATACGATTCGTTATGGTACTACAAATTACACCTTTGCCAATTGGAGAACTACAAATCCTTATGGTTATGACCAAAATTCATTGAATGTCAATCCACTTTTTGTAAACTTAAATACTGCTGACTTACATATCAACAATGCATCTCTTAATGCCACAGGAGATAGTACCGTAGCTGTTTTAATTGATTATGACGGTCAAAACAGACCTTCTGTTGGATCAACGAGACCAGATATTGGAGCTGATGAAATCGTTGTACTCAATAACGATGCAATTGCCATAGGTGTATCTGCGCCGGCTGCTTTTAGTTGTGAAAATGCCAATCAATCTGTAGATGTTATCATTGGAAATAATGGTTTGGCAAATCTAACTGTTGCAAACGTAACCGTAAATATAACTGGTCCCCTTACAACTTCCTTTACGCAGGCATACAATGGAAACCTAATTAGCGGACAAACAGCCACTCTCACCATGGGTAATATCAATACAACAGGTGGTGGGCAATTCTGCTTTCAAGTGATTACAACCATGGTCGGTGACTTGAATACTGTGAATGATACTGTATTGGTTTGTCAAACAATATTACCAGCAATTCCAAGCTTAGTTGCAGACACGACCTGCCCTAATCAATCTGCCAGTTTAACTTCAAGTCCCTCAGGTGGAATCAGTTGGTATAATGTGCCAGCAGGAGGTGTTGCACTTTCTACCTCAGATACCTTTAACACGGGACCCATCGTATTTAGTACTACTTATTATGCTGAAGTTACTGCTTGCGGTTCAACCAGATACCCTGTAACTGCTACAGTTGTGATCCCAACTCCATTTAGCTTAGGTAACGATACCCTAATCTGTGCTACTGGGTTTGCAAACTTTAGTGGTCCGACAAACAATATAGCCTCTTACCTATGGAGTAGTGGAGAAACAACACAATCAATTGCGGCTCAAAATGCAGGTACTTATACTTTATCAATCACAGATATTTACGGCTGCTTAAGATCTGATCTAGTGGAAGTATTTAATTATCCTGTATTGAATAGTTCTGCAACTGCCAGTACACTAACCTGTGGAAATGCTGGTACAGGTCAAATTGACTTGACTGTTTCAGGAACTGCTCCCTTTACTTATACCTGGAGTACAGGTGATACAACTGAAGATCTAACAAATTTAAATGTTGGAACCTATCAAGTTTCAATAACAGATAATAATGCTTGTGTATATGTTGAATCATATTCCGTGTTTGGACCGTCAGCCATAAGCTTTTCCTCTATTCAAACTTTCAGTCAGTCTTGTGGAGTTTTGCCGGATGGTGTTATAAATGTATCTGTAGCTGGCGGGATACAACCTTATACCTATCTATGGGATAATGGTTCCACTACTGAAGATTTGTCAGGATTGACAAATGGTAATTACACAATAACAGTTACTGATGCGACAGGTTGTACAACCTCAATTTCCACTGCATTAAATATAAGCTCTACTGTTGCCATCAATGTTTTAAATGTTACTGACGAATCAGTACAGTTAGGTGGCGCAATTGATATCTCTGTAAGCGGGGGGCAAGCTCCTTACTATATCCTTTGGAATACAGGATATACAACTGCATCAGTATCTGGTTTGGTCGCTGGAACTTATACAGTTACTGTAGTGGATGTAAATGGATGTCCTGCTGTAGATACGATACAAGTCGGTTATTCTATACCTACCAGCATCTCTTCCTTAGACGATGTGCAATGTCAAATTTTCCCGAATCCAACGCAAGGTTTGGTACAAGTTCAATTACAGTTTACTAAACCAACGGAAGTATTGCTTGAATTATTTAGCATGGATGGAAGAAAATTACAAACTTTACCTTCCCTCTATACTACAACGCAGAATTATTCCATTGATTTAAGTGAATATCCGGCAGCTGTTTATCAGATTCGCATGATAATTGGCGATCAGACTATAATAAAGAAGATTATACTCACAAGATGATTTTATCAAGATAAATAGTTATTTTTGGGGAAATTGAATATTCGATTTCCCCTTTTTTTATGATACTAGAAACAAAAAATATTGAATTTTCACATTCGGAGGAAAGAAGTTTTTCTTACCCGAATATACAGTTGGAAAGTTCAGGTCAACTGCTCATTTTAGGAAAATCTGGGACGGGTAAAACTACGTTGTTGCATATATTATGCGGGTTGTTGAAACCAAAGCAAGGACATGTATTTATTAATGGTACAAATATTTTTTCTTTAGAATCATCACAGCTTGATAAATTCAGGGGTAAAAATATTGGAATCGTTTTTCAGCAGGCCCACCTTTTGAAGTCTCTGACTGTGGAGGAAAATTTAAAATCTGCCTTGTTCTTTTCTCAGCAAAAAGAATCCACTGAAGAAATATATAGGTTGGTTGAACAATTAGGACTTCAACAATTTATTAAAAAAAAATGTGGGTAAATTAAGTGTTGGAGAACAGCAGAGGGTTGCTATTGCCAGAGCTTTAATACATAAACCTAAAATTTTATTTGCTGATGAGCCTACCTCAAGTTTGGACGATGAAAATACAGCCAATGTAGTTCAGCTTCTAAAAGAACAAACGGCCAAATTTCAAACGAGTTTGGTTATTGTTACGCATGATTTTAGGTTAAAGTCATTGTTTTCGTCACATATTCAATTGTAAATGTGTACGGTTAGTTTTATTCCTCTTGAAAATTCGGATGATTTTTTTTTCACTTCTACCCGTGACGAGAATCCCAATAGACAAAGTAGTGTATTCGAATTCCATGAAGAAAAAAAGTTGTTTTATGCAGCTGATCCCATAAATTTGGGAACCTGGTTTGCAGTTTCTCCTCAGGGAAATTTTGCTTGTTTGCTCAATGGTGCTTATCAGAATCATGTTAAAAAAGAGTTTTATAAAAAGAGTAGGGGCCTTGTGATATTGGAAATTCTAAGGGCTGAAAATCCCTTGGGATTTATCGAAAACTATGATTTTTTTGAGATTGAGCCATTTACTTTAATCATGTATCTTCATAAAGATTTTTTTCAATTGAAATGGGATGGTGAAAATCTAGATATAGAGTGTTTGCAAAAATCATTGCCAAAAATTTGGTCCTCAGTAACTTTGTATAATGAAACTGTTCGAAAGAAAAGAGAAACTTGGTTTTTAGATTTTTTGAATTTACAAAAGGAAAGGATGGATACTAATTCAATACTGAATTTTCACTTGAATGCGGGTGAAGAATTCCCTGAAGAAAATATTAAAATGTTTAGAAATGAAGGTAAAATGAGAAGTTTGAGCATCTGTTCCCTTGAAAAAAAAGCTGGCTATTTATTAGTTCAATATTTGGATTTATTAGAAAATACTACAAAAAAAATTAAAATTGAGTTGGTCTGATAAATGGAGAGAATCTTATTTAAGATATGCTCAGTGGGAATATTGGCCCATGTTTTGGGTGTATTTTCCTGTTTTTTTTCTTTGGTTGTTCTATGCTTTGAAATTGAGGGCATTATTGTGGAATACTGCAGCTAATCCCTCTATTTTCAGTGGAGGATTTGTAGGTGAACCTAAAAATGAAATTTATGAAATGATTCCAGCTTATCTGATTCCCAAAACTTTGTATTTGAGTAACCCGGGATTGAATGAAATGGAATTGAATCGCTTATTGAAAGAGAATGAAATGGGCTTTCCCCTTATTATAAAACCAAACAGAGGTGAGAGAGGAAACAAGATATATAAAATTGAAAATAGGGAACAATTAGTTTTTCATTTGAATCATTTTCCTGTAGATTTTTTACTTCAAGAATATATTGATTCATATCTGGAGGCTGCGGTTTTTTGTGTGAAAAATCCACAGACCTTGGAAGTTGAAATAATTTCATTGACCACAAAAAATTTTTTAACTGTAACTGGTGATGGAATACATACTTTGAGAGAATTAATTTGTAATCATGATCGTGCTTTTATGGCTAGGAAAAGCCTTTTTAAGTTGTGGGAAAATCAACTGAATGAGGTCATTGAAAAGGGCAGGGAGATGGTCTTGGAATCAATCGGAAATCATTGTAGAGGAACAGAATTTATAAGTGGAATGCATTTGATTAATGATAAAATGACAAGCAGTTTTACAGATATTATGAATCAGATTCATGGAGTGTATGTTGTTCGATTTGATTTAAGATATACTCATCCCAATGATTTGGAAAATGGGAAGGTTAAAATTTTAGAACTAAATGGTGTAGGCGCAGAACCTGCCCATATTTATGATAACTCCATTGGGTTTATTGAAAAATATCAGATTCTTTTCAAACTATATCATGAAATTTTTCAAATATCAAAATACTTGATCCAAAATAAACTTTCAAAACCTATGAGTTTAAAAGATTGGTTCAAACATAGTACCTTTATGAAATCTTATAATAAAAAACTAAATGCCTATGTTGCCTAAAATTCTGGTTGTAGATGATGAAGACTCCATCAGAAAAACACTTCGGGAAATTTTAGAGATGGAAGATTATGAGGTTCTTGAAGCCAAGGATGGTATAGATGCATTGGCTAAGGTAAAACAATTTAAATTTGACCTGGTCATTTCAGATATAAAAATGCCTAAAATGGATGGGGTAGATTTATTGGAAAAAATTCACCTGCTTTATCCAGAATTACCTGTTATCATGATTTCTGGTCATGGTGACATTGATTTAGCAGTTGATACAGTTAAAAAAGGTGCATTTGACTATATCGCGAAACCACCTGATCTAAATAGGCTTTTAATCACTATACGCAATGCAATAGATAAGTCAAGCTTGTTGACTGAAGCAAAAGTGCTAAAAAAGAAGATTACCAAAAATAAGACCCAGGAGATTGTTGGTAATAGTATAGCTATAAAAAGAATAAAAGAAACGATTGAAAAAATTGCCAAAACAGACTCAAGAGTTTTAGTGAATGGGCCCAATGGTACAGGTAAGGAATTAGTAGCCCGGTGGATACATGAAAATAGTTTGCGCTCAGATGAACTTTTGGTAGAGGTGAATTGCGCTGCTATACCCTCTGAACTAATAGAAAGTGAACTTTTTGGACATGAGAAAGGAGCTTTTACTTCTGCTATCAAGCAGAGAATTGGTAAATTTGAACAGGCGCACGGTGGTACCCTTTTTTTGGATGAAATAGGAGACATGAGTTTGTCAGCTCAGGCAAAAGTACTTAGAGCCCTGCAAGAACACAAAATAACAAGGGTAGGGGGTGATAAAGATCTTAAAGTGGATGTTAGAGTGATAGCAGCCACAAATAAGGATTTAAGAAAAGAAATTGAAGAGGGAAGGTTTCGAGAAGATTTATACCATAGATTAGCCGTTATAATTATTCAGGTACCTGCTTTAAATGAGAGAAGGGAAGATATTCCACTTCTTATTGAATATTTTCTAAATGAAGTTGCTGAGGAATCAGGAAAAATTAGAAAAAATATCCACTCCGATGCTATGGAGATATTATCTTCTATGGAATGGTCTGGAAATATCAGAGAGCTCAGAAATGTAATGGAGAGACTTTCTATATTATCAGAAACTGAAATTACAAAAGAGGATGTTGACCATTTTGTTGTACCGAATACTCCTAAATTGAGTTTGAGAAAGTTCTTCCATGCTTTCCAGAGTTTTGAAGACTTTATTGAGTTTTCCAAAGAAGAATGGAAAAAATCTAAGCCATGATTGAATTTTTAGAGACTAGTCGAAACAATCACAACCTGGCCTGTATTGTTAATGACAAAGCCTACCAATATCATGAATTGTATGAAATCATAATAGGTCAGTTTTTTGCTTTAAAAAAGCTGGGCCTCAGTGAGGGGAATAAAGTTTTGGTGGAAGCTGAGCCAACAGCGGATTTTATCTGTTCTTTATTTGCAATTTGGGAATTGGGGGCAATTGCCATTCCCTTTTACCCTGATTCTCCTGATGATTACATTGCATTCTTAGTTGACAATGGAGAGGCCTCTTTTTTGATAGAAAGTTCGAACTCTGCACGGTTCAACTTAAAGGTAGAGAACTGTCAACGGATTTTATTCAATCAAATAAGGACTTTGGACAGATCCAGCTTCACCCTAAGGA
This sequence comes from uncultured Saprospiraceae bacterium, assembly GCA_964574485.1. Lineage (GTDB taxonomy): Bacteria > Bacteroidota > Bacteroidia > Chitinophagales > Saprospiraceae > Saprospira. Next base: position 7,781 of record CAZNNX010000054.1, read on the forward strand.
ATAAAAGGCCCGAGGATAGTGCCTTGATTATTTATACGAGTGGCACTACTGGAAAACCCAAAGGTGTTGTCCATACTTGGAAAAGTTTATGGAATCAGATTCAAATTTTGTTGAATGCTTGGGAATGGAAAAGTCATGATAAAATTTTACATGTTTTGCCCTTACATCATGTACATGGTTTGATCAATGCTCTGCTTTGTCCACTTTATGCTAATGCAACAATTGTGTTTAAGAACTTTCATTCAATACATTTTTTTAATCAAATTGCGACTTATAATATATCTGTTTTCATGGCTGTACCAACCATCTATAAGAAAATCTCTGATGCCTATCAATTACTTTCTCCAGATCAAAAACTTGCTGCCAGAAAAATCCTGCAAGATCTTAGGCTCTTTGTTTCGGGTTCTGCCGCTCTGTCTGATACAATTTTTGATTTTTGGCAAAATGAATTTCAAATTCAAATATTAGAGAGATATGGCATGACTGAAATAGGTATGGCTCTTTCAAATCCACTGCATGGAAATCGTTTGAAAGGATATGTTGGAATTCCCTTACCAGGTGTTCATGCGATTTTGATAAACGAATCGGAGCAAATCATTGAAGATGATGATATACCAGGTGAACTCTATGTCAAATCAGATTCTTCCTTTTTAACTTATTTGGGATTAGAAGAAGAAACAAAAAAATCTTTTTGGAAAGGGTGGTTTAAAACCGGTGATATCGCAAGTAAACAAAATGGATATTTTAAGATTTGGGGAAGAATGTCTTCTGACATGATAAAATCTGCAGGTTATAAAATATCAGCTTTGGAAATTGAAGAACATATCAAAGAATTTGATAATCAAATCGAAGTTGCCATTTTAGCTCTTCCTGATGATGTTTTAGGTGAAAAAATGATAGCTGTCGTTGAATTTAAGAATCATCTGAAGCTTGCAGAAATTCGGTCGTATCTGGAAAAGAAATTACCCAAATACAAAATTCCAAGAGAATTTTATTTTACAGATTTTCTTCCTAGAAATCCGCTGGGCAAGATTCAAAAAAAACAGATCCAAATAAGTTCTTTATTCTAAGATTTTATGAAGTATTACGAATGAATAAGTATTATTTATCTTCAAATTTAATAGTTTGATATATGACTTCAATTTAATTATTTACATTTACATTGAATTTAGCGGAGATAGAAATACTATTTTTAATCATTAATACGATCCTATGAACAGAATTTTATTTTCTTTATTTTTCACGCTTGCTTTTATGGGGAATTTATTTTCTCAAACAGCTCAGCTAGGTAATCCAAGAACCTGGTCTCTAAAGCAAGCTGACCAAATCAGTATTGAAACTTTACAATTGCCTGCCTTTGATTTAAATGCTCAATTGCGTTTAGATGCCGTGAACGAAGCTAATAAAGTAGGTCCATGGAAATTTGGTTATGAGCATCATGTCTCTAAGAGCATCGACAACAGTGGTACATGGTCTGTATTACCCAATGGGGATAGAGTGTGGAGAATCATTTTTAGATCAAATGCAGCCTTGAGTATGAATGTTGTTTTTGATCAGTTTAAAATTCCGCAAGGAGCTACACTATACATTTATAACGAAGAAAAAACACAGTATGAGGGTGCCTACACTGCAGCCAATAATAATCAGGACGAAATGTTAGGAACTTCTCTCATTGAAGGTTCAAATATAGTAATTGAATATGTGCAGCCGCAGCATGTTACTGAAATGCCAAAGTTAAGAGTTGGAACAGTAGTACATGGCTATAAGTCTTTAAACTTATACGCTCAAAATTTATTGAAAGCGTTAAATAACTCCGGGAAATGTAATCTGGATGTTAAATGTCCCCTTGGAACTGGTTGGCAAGATCAGATTAACTCCGTAGCTATTATTATTGTAGGGGGATCAGGTGCTTGTACAGGTGCGTTGGTAAATAATACGGCTCAAAATGGTATTCCCTATTTCTTGAGTGCCAATCACTGTGGAACAACAGGTTTAGGTACTTGGGTTTTTAGATTTAATTGGGATAGTCCGGTGGCAGTTTGTTCACAAAATGCTAATAGTCAGGATCCAGGAGCTCCCTACAATCAGGTGAATGGAGCTACGCTTCGTGCCAATAGTGCAGGATCAGATTTCTGCTTGATGCAATTGAATGCAACTCCAACAGGAAATATTTATTATGCTGGTTGGAGTAGAAGTTCAACTCCAGCAACTCAAGCTACAGTAATTCATCACCCAAGTGGAGATGTAAAGAAAATTAGTCGTGAAAATAATGCTTTAACAACAGCTACCTGGTCTGGAGCCCAGACATGGAGAGTGGCAAACTGGGATCAAGGTACAACTGAACCTGGTTCTTCCGGATCTCCTTTGTTTGATCAAAATCAGTTAATCATAGGACAGTTATATGGTGGTGGTGCTGCTTGTAGTGGTTTAACCAATAATGGACAACCTGATTATTTTGGACGTTTTGATATTTCCTGGACTGGAGGAAATACAAATAGCACTCGTTTGAGTAACTGGTTAGATCCTACAAATTCGGGTGCAACTACTCAGAATGGATATAATCCTAATGCTTCTAATCTTAGTTTAGATGCTGGTTTGACACAGGCCAATGGTATTTCCGGTACTTATTGCAACCAAAGTACCTTTACACCTCAGGTGGTATTGAAAAATTTTGGATCAATAACTGTAAATAGTGCAACCATCAATTACAGAGTTGACGCTAATCCTATTTCTAATTTTGCGTGGTCCGGTACCCTTGCTCCCAATGCATCAACAACTGTTACCTTGCCCTCTGTTACTGTTTCAACAGGAGGTGCGCATACTTTTGGTGCTACCGTTACTTTACCGAACAGTCAGGTTGATTCCAATGCTTTAAATAATACGGTAAGCTCTAATTTTAATGTGATTTTAAATGGACAAACCGCTGTTTTGACAGTAAGACCAGACTGTTGGGGTTCTGAACTTACATGGGAAGTAAGACAAGGTGCTACGGTTATTTATTCTGGCGGTCCATACACTGATCAAGCTGCTGCTCAAATTACAAATCAGATTTCAAGTTTATGCTTGTCTCCTGGTTGTTATGTTTTTGCTATAAATGATGCCTACGGGGATGGTATTGAGGGATCTGCCTATGCACAGTGTGGTGTTGATGGAAACTATTTTATTTTAGATCCAAATGGAGATACAGTTGTAATTATGTCCAATGCAAATTATGGTAATGGTACTACTCATAATTTCTGTATCACAGCTCCTACAGGGCTAGAAGAAAATTTCAACTTTACAGATTTTCAAGTATATCCTAATCCAAACAATGGTATTTTTCAGTTAAAATTACAAACCAATATTGAAACCAGAGCAAAATTGGAATGTATGAATTCATTAGGTCAAACCATTCAGGTACAATATTTTGATTTAGCAAAAGAGTGGTTAAGCACATATGATCTTTCCAATCAGTCTGCAGGTGTTTATTTGATTAGAGTTACTCTTGATAATGGACAAATATTAAGTAAAAAAGTAGTCAAACAATAATAGAATTGTAACTTGTATAAAAAAGAAAACGCCCTTATTAAGGGCGTTTTCTTTTTCTATAGAGATAATTAAACTACGAGATTTACCATTTTTTTAGGAACAATTACTATTTTTTGCAAGGGTTTCCCTTCAAGCCATTTTTGGACTTCAGTATTACCCAAAACAATATTCTTGATTTCCTCTTCTTTTGAATCTTGTAAAAAAACCAAACTGGTTCTTTTTTTTCCATTTATGCAAATAGGGTATTCAATTTCGTTGTCAATGAGGAAAGACTCCTTGTAGGTTGGAAATTGAGCCTCGGTAAAAATTGAATTTTTATGTCCTAATGCTTGCCATAATTCTTCAGAAATATGAGGTGCAAAAGGTGCAAGTAAAATTAAAAAATCTTGTAAGATTTCCTTTTTGTGGCAATTGAGTTCTTTTAATTCATTGCATAGTTTCATGAAGTCTGAAACACAGGTATTAAATGAAAAATTTTCAAGTCCCAAACGCAGGTTTTTAATAGTAAGGTGCAGTGCTTTTAATTCTTTAGGTCCAGGCTCTTCGGTAGTAACTACAAATACACCTTCCGAGTTATAAAACAAGCTCCAGAATTTACGTAAAAACTTGGAAACACCCGTAATTCCTTTTGTATCCCAAGGCTTGCTTTGTTCAAGAGGACCAAGGAACATTTCATACATTCTCAGTGTGTCAGCCCCATATTTTTTACACAAATCATCTGGATTTACTACATTAAACCATCTTTTTGACATTTTATCCACCTCTCTGTGTACGATTATTTTACCCTCTTGGTTTTTAATAAATTGCATCTCTGCAAAATGAGGCTGCCACTTTATCAGTTCTTCCAGGTTAATACTTTCATCATCTTGAATCAAATCAACCAAGATTCTGGTTTGCCTGAATTGAGGATCTTTCAAGTCTATCAAATCAGCAGAATACATTTTTTGATCTGGCGAAACAAAAGCAATTGCTGATTTTCCCAGGATCATTCCTTGATTTATCATTTTTTTGAAGGGTTCATCAAAGATGATATGACCCAGATCGAATAAAAACTTAGTCCAAAATCTTGCATATAATAAATGTCCAGTAGCATGTTCTGATCCACCAATATAGAGATCGACCTGATTCCAATAACGCATTTTTTCTTTTGAAACAAATTCGTTTTTATTGTGAGGGTCCATATATCTTAAGAAGTACCAGGAACTTCCTGCCCATCCGGGCATTGTAGTTTTTTCATATTCAAATTCACCTTGATATTTCCATTCCTGTGCTCTAGCCAATGGAGGTTCTCCATCTTCAGTTGGCAAATATTTATCAACCTCGGGTAGATTTAATGGTAACTCATCTTCATTCAAAGTATAAGCCAATCCATTTTTATAATAAACAGGTATAGGTTCCCCCCAATACCTTTGGCGACCAAAAATAGCATCTCTTAAACGGTAATTTGTTTTTCCTTTTCCTTTATCCAGAGCTTCTAATTTTTGTATGGAATGGTAAATGGCATCTTTGACATCTAACTGATTTAAGAATTCTGAGTTTAGGAGTACGCCATTTTTTTCTGTGTAGGCCGCCTCTTCAAAATTCCATTCTTTAGAGGGTTCTACCACAACCCGTATCGGCAAATGAAATTGTTTTGCAAAACGGAAATCTCTTTCGTCATGAGCAGGAACAGCCATTACAGCTCCGGTACCATATCCAGACAATACATAATCTCCAATCCAAATAGGTATGAGTTGTGAAGTAAATGGATGAATGGCATAAGAACCCGTAAAAACTCCACTGATCGTTTTTACATCTGCCTGTCTTTCTCTTTCACTTCTGTTTTTTGCATAGATTATGTATTCTCTGACCTGAGGAAGTTGATCTTCGGTTGTCAGATCAAGTACCCACTCATGTTCTGGTGCCAGGGTAATATAACTCACACCAAAAATGGTATCTGGACGAGTCGTAAATACCTGAATTTTATATTTCTGATTCTCTGTTTGAAAATAAATCAGGGCACCTTTTGATTTTCCGATCCAATTCCTTTGCATGTCCTTAATTGAATCAGACCAGTCAATTGTTTCCAAACCTTCCAGTAATCTGTCTGCATAAGAAGTAATACGAAGGCTCCACTGTTTCATTTTTTTTCTTTCAACAGGATGCCCTCCTCTTTCAGAGAGACCATTGATGACTTCATCATTCGCCAAAACCGTACCGAGAGCTGAGCACCAATTTACCCAGGTATCATCAAGATAGGCCAATCTGAAATTCATTAGAAATCCTTGTTTCCTTTCTTCCGAAAAACTGTTCCAGTCCTGAGCACTAAAAGATGATATTTTGGGTTCCTCATTTCCTGTAAGCGGAAAATTTGAATCAGTATAACCTTCTCTTTGTAATATTTCTATAAGAGTCTCAATTTTTTCAGCCTTTTGTTTTTTAGGATTAAACCAAGAATGAAATAATTGAATAAATATCCATTGTGTCCATTTGTAATAATCAGAAGATGAAGTTCTTAGCTCACGAGACCAATCATAAGAAAATCCTAAAAGATCCAATTGCTCTCTATATCTTTGAATATTGCTTTCTGTAGTGATGGCAGGATGTAATCCTGTTTGAATAGCGTACTGCTCTGCGGGTAATCCAAATGAATCAAAACCCATCGGATGTAATACATTGAATTTTTCTAATGTCTTATATCTGGAATAAATATCAGAAGCGATATAACCTAAGGGGTGTCCTACATGTAATCCTGCACCGGAAGGGTAGGGAAACATATCTAACACATAATATTTGGGAAGATTTGGATTTTCTAAAACTCTATATTGTTGTTGGTCTTGCCAAATCTTTCTCCACTTAGATTCTAGTTCTGTAGGGTTGTATTCCATTACTAAACTTTTAATTTATAGTTCGTCTACTGTATAAACGGCAAATTTAGTAAAATTTAACAGACTTCAATAAAGATATCTACACTCCAAATAACTTTTTATTTTCCTCGTCCTTGAAGTATTACAACAACGGTATAGAATAAAATTTTTATGTCCAGACCAAGTGATATATTTTCAATGTATAAAATATCATACTTAAGTCTTTGAATCATTTCATCAACATCAGAGGCATAACCAAATTTAACTTGTCCCCAGGATGTAATTCCAGGTCTTACTTTTAGTAAATGTCTTACATGTGGAGCTTTTTGGGCTATTTGGTCAAGGTAAAATTTACGTTCGGGTCTGGGACCAACCAAAGACATATCTCCAATCAGCACATTCCAAAATTGAGGTAGTTCATCTAACCTGTATTTTCTCATGATTTTACCCCAAGGTGTACATCTGTCATCATTATCTGTTGATAATTGAGGACCCGTTTTTTCAGAATCAAGATACATGGACCTAAATTTAAAAATCAAAAAGGGTTTTCCTAAATGTCCCATTCTTTCTTGTTTGTAAAAAATTGGACCTTTTGAAGATAGCCAAACCTTGATACCTATAAATAAATACAGGGGAGAAAATATTGTGAGAAAGCAAATAGAACAGAATATGTCCATTAATCTTTTAATAATGCTGAACCAAACAGGCATGTATTGAGGAGAGATCTCTATTAATACTTCGCCATAAACATTGTTCATTTTAACTTTTCCCAATAGAATTTCATACAAATCAGGTATCACCTTGATCAGAATATCTCTGCCTGCCAGTGTATTTAATAAATTTTGTGTTACATCTGTTTCGGTAGGCTCTAAGGCAAGAATAACCTCTTCGACATCATAGCTGTCAAGGATAGATTCAAGTTGATCTATTTGTCCCAAATGGGGGAATTCGGTTAAATTCTTTTTGAAATTAGATTTAGGTTTTTCAAAAACAGTGGCAAAACCAATAAAATTATAATAATTGGAGACATTCGTTTTTTGTAATGCTTCGTGAAAGTTTGTTGCATAAGTACTGCTGCCAATCAAGAGGGTTCTGAAACTAATTTTTCCTTTTTTTATCTGATTTTTAGCAAATTGAAGAATTGATAATCTAAATAAAGATAAAATGATAAAGTGAAAGCCAAAAAGTGCAAAAAATGAATAATAATAGGATTTATAGCCCTCAGCGTAATAATGTATATCATTTAATACCAAAATAAAGAATATGATGACTGAACCAATAAGTAGGGTGCTTATAGTTCGAAAAAATTCTGTTAAACGAGACATTCGATAAATATTTCGATAACTATCGAATAGTGCATGGGTTAAAATCCAAAATGGAGGAACAGTTAATACGCCATACAAAAAGTTAGAATTACTAAGTTCTGCCCAGGTAAAATGAAAAGGATAAAATTCAAGATAGATTTTCCGATACAGGAAGAACAAAACCCAAGATAGTATGGAAGCTAAGTAATCAGCTGCAACATAGTAAAATAATCCTCTGGAAAAGTATTTTGACATGGTAGTTAAAAATGTACAATTTTGATATTATCTATGTAAACCTTGGCTTCTGTTTCTCCCGTACCAGTAAGTGATGATCTAAGAAAAACAGCATATCTATCAGCATTCAGACCGTAGATATCTTCCGTCAGATCAAAATAAATTTTATTCCACCCTTCAATAGAATTAACACCCCCTTTGATAAAAACTTCCTGACTTCCATTGTTACGATAGGCAATTAATCCAACAGTTATGGGAAGGTTAGTTTTATAGTGAAATTCGAGGAAAACGGCAGAAGCTGTATTGGGTCGCTGTACATTGGAAAAGGTAAAAGAGGTTGAAATGTAGCATTCAGGGTTTAATGAATCTAAAAGAATTTGACCTGAATATTGCCCCTCAAAAGGATCTATACTTTGTTTTACTAAATTTGAATTTGGAAAAGCATCAATGTTATTACCAAAGGAAATGCCGGCAGATTCAAAATCTTCAATCTTAATAAATTGCACATCAGACCGATATCGTTGTATAGCATAGACAGTATCAATTTTACCTTGTTGCAGGTTGATATTGATTTCATATGGGTCAAAAAAAGGATAGATTGCCTTGCTACTGGCTATTCCATTTTTATCAATTGAAGCAAAAACCCTGACTCTCTGCGTTGTATTTGTATCTGAAATAATTGCTGGTAATAAAATAGGGAAATGATTAGCGCCAATAATCTGTCCATCAACACTTACAAATGCATTGGTAAATTTATGTCTGTAACTTCCCTCGTAAACAGTGTCCCCGGCAGAAAATTGAACGGAGGGTACATAGATATAGGCAGGTATATCAGGATTTTCATCTTTGATACAAGAAGAAAATAGTGAAACAATTAATAAACAGGAGAGGAATTGGATTAAGGTTTTTGTTCTACTTGACATAATTGCTAGCATCTATTCGGTTTTGTATTTCAAAGGCTAATGCTAATGCATTAACGCCATCAACTATCGAAATGGTTGGTTCTTTCTCCTGAATAATGCATTGATAAAAATCGAAAAGTTCGTTTTTGATAGCATTATTTGTTTCCAAGCTGGGTATTTCTATTTCTAAGAATCTTTTTCTATCCTTGAGCTCGACCATCATTCTGTCATTATTTTCATTTTGTTGGTCAAATAAACGAATCAATTCGGTTTTCTTATTCAAAAAATCAAGAGATAAATAAGCCTCATCTGAGAAAATTCTGAATTTTCTCATCGCGTTGATAGATACTCGGCTTGCCGTAAGGTTAGCTACTGCACCATTTGAAAAAACAATTCTTGCATTGGCAATATCTGTGAAATTTGAGAGTAGAGATACGCCATTGGCATGAATTTCGGCAATAGGAGATTTTACCATCGATATGAGGATATCCAAATCATGTATCATTAAATCTATCACAACAGATGTGTCTGTTCCCCTCGATTGAAATGAACTTAGGCGGTGAGCTTCAATGAAATGAGCTTGGATATCTTTTTTTTGTATAGCGAGATATGCAGGATTATATCTTTCTACAAATCCTACCTGAACCTTGAGATTATTTTGTAGAATTTCTTCACGGAGTGTTATCGCCTCCAGTAAGGAATGACAAACAGGTTTTTCTAAAAAAAAATTTTTCCTCGCTTCAATACATTTTTTTGCTATTTCATAATGCGTTATTGTTGGTGAAACTATATCGATGCAATCTGAAGAAAAAATTAAATCTTGTGGATTCTGAAAATAAGGGATATGCGGATAGTTTTGCGACATCCATACTTTTACCTCATCATCAGGGTCGTAAAATCCGGAAATATGAAAGAAGTCTTGAAGTTCAAGCAGGCACCTTACATGAATTTTTCCTAAATATCCTATGCCAAAAATGCCAATTGTAAGTTTTTTATGCATTATAAGTGAAATAACTTTCTCAAAGATATTTTCAATACTTGTTTTATTATAATTTTGGGATGTAAAAATCATTTCTACCAAAACTAAGAATGAAGATATGAGCTTGGAATTAAACCAAAATGAAGATCATAATAAATTGATTTTATCACGAATGAAGCAAATTTTTTCAAAAATTGCTCTGGGTGGTGGTAAAAGCAGGATTGATAAGTTACATGCCCAGGGTAAATGGACAGCCAGAGAGCGAATTGATTATCTCATTGATAAAGGAAGTAATTTTGTGGAAATTGGCGCTTTTGCCGGTTATGAAATGTATGAAGAGCATGGCGGATGTCCTTCCGGAGGTGTAGTAGGAGGAATTGGATATGTAAAAGGTAGGCAATGTGTCATTGTTGCCAATGATGCTACAGTTAAAGCTGGTGCCTGGTTTCCCATTACAGGAAAGAAAAATTTAAGATTTCAGGAAATTGCCCTTGAAAATAGGTTGCCAATCATCTACCTGGTAGATTCGGCAGGTGTTTATCTTC
>CAZNNX010000055.1:0-18086 GCA_964574485.1 uncultured Saprospiraceae bacterium
CTGCAGCAGAAATGGAAATAGATCCATCTAAAAATCCATTTCAAGAAACATTTGTTGTAGAATTTAATATTGCTCCTCCTACTGTAACATTAAATTCTACAACAAATGTTTCTTGTAATGGATTTTTAGATGGATCTATTTCCATTTCTGCTGCAGGTGGTACTCCGCAGTATGTATATCTTTGGAGTAATGGTTCTACCACACAGAATTTATCTGGTATTGCTGCTGGTATTTATAATGTATCTGTAACGGATAGTTTAGGTTGTGTATTAAACCTAAATGCAATTTCTGTAACAGAACCTGCTGTTTTGGTTTCCACAAATTTAGTTACAGACTTGCTATGTTTTAATGATAATAGCGGTACTTACAATACTTCCAGTAATGGAGGAACAAGTCCTTACAATTATATTTGGAGCAATGGTGCTACAACCCAAAATTTATCAGGTTTAGCTGCTGGTATTTACTCTGTTACGATAAATGATTCCAACGGATGTATTAATACAATCGTAGATACGATTTTGCAGCCAACTGCTTTACAAACAAGTACTTCTCTAATTATTCCTCAAACATGTACCTATGATGGTTCGATTGACATAAATATTTCAGGGGGTACAACGGGATATTTATTTAATTGGTCAAATGGAAATACCACAGAAGATATATCTGGTTTGCAGCCTGGTAATTATGATCTTACCATAACTGATGCTAATGGATGTACCATTACCAATGGTCCTAATACAATTAATAATGTTGCTGCTCAAACAGTTAGTTTAGCATCTACTGTAAATGTAACTTGTAATGGATTAAGTAATGGAAGTGCTGATATTAGCGTAGTAGGGGGTACACCTCAGTATGTTTTCAACTGGAATAATGGACAAACTACCGAGGATATATCTGGTTTAGCTGCTGGAAATTATGATGTTACAATAACCGATAGTCTTGGTTGTGTAAGTGTTATTACTAATATTCAAATATCCGAGCCCCAAGTTTTAAGTTCTTCAAATACACAGATTGATGTACTTTGTAACGGAGGTAATAATGCTTCTATTGACTTAACAGTTCAGGGTGGTACAATTAGTTATTCATTTGTATGGTCTAATGGATCAACAACTGAAGATCTAAGTGCTATCGTTGTTGGTAATTATGATGTGACCATTACTGATGCTAATGGTTGTATCAGCACATCTTCAGCAACAATCACTGAACCCACAGCATTGCAAACATCAACTGCACTTATTATTCCTCAGACTTGTTCCTATGACGGGTCAATAGACGTTAATGTGAGTGGAGGCGTAACTGGTTATATTTTCAATTGGTCTAATGGGGCTAGCACTGAGGATGTCACTGGATTATTGGCAGGATCTTATGATTTAACTATTACAGATGCAAATGGTTGTTCTATTTCCAATGTATCAAATACAGTTAATTTAATCGGCTCTCAAACGGCAAATACAAACCAAATTACAAATGTTACCTGTAACGGTTTTGTTGATGGGTCAATTGATATCACCGTAAGTGGGGGCAGTTTACCATACAATTTCTTGTGGAGTAATGGTTCAACTAATGAAGATCAGGTAAATTTAACTGCTGGAAATTATGATGTAACCATTACAGATAGTTTGGGTTGTATCTTTGCTATAAATGCAATTAATGTAACAGAGCCTAATTTGCTAACTGTTAGTAATACTCCTTTAGATTTATTATGTAATGGAGCTGCCAATGGATCTATTACTTTAAGTATACAAGGTGGAACAACACCTTACTCTTATCTTTGGTCAAATGGTGCAACAACTCAAAATATTTCTAATTTAAGTGGCTCAACCAACGATGTTACTGTAACAGATGCGAATGGTTGTATCACAAATCAATTTGCAATTAGTATATTTGAACCGACAGCAATTCTTCTAACTAATATTTCCGTCGTTGATGCATCTTGTGGCGTAAATGATGGAACAATTAATCTAGATGTTAACGGTGGTACAGGGGCATATACATATAACTGGACAAATGGATCAAGTACTGAAGATATTAATGGATTAGGTGGCGGAACCTATACGTTGATTGTTACAGATGCAAACAATTGTACAGTAACGACGCAAGCTATTCAAGTTAATGCAAGTCCAGCGGTAAATATCAGTACAACTGCAACTAATGAATTGTGTGCCCAGCCAGGAACCGGTTCAATTGAGGCTTTAACAACAGGTGGCACTTCACCGTTCAACTATATCTGGAGCAACGGTGAAACAACTGAGGATATTTCCAATTTAAATGCAGGTTCATATACTGTTACAATTACAGACGCTGATAATTGTACCTTTACTTCCTCAATAAATATTTTAACACCCTTTGTTCCAACTTTATCTTCTGGAATGATGCCTACTATGGCAGGAGACACTTCTGTTTATTTTGGTGATACACATTCATTAATGGGGGGGGTAAATCAAACTACACAAAATGTAACGTATAGTTGGACTTATGATGGTCCAGGTAATCCTAATTTTACCAATCCTACAGGTATTCAAACTAATATAGATCCAGAATCAGATGGACAATATACCTTTGTTATTTCTGCGACTTCTGAAGATGGATGTTTGAGCACTGATACAATTTTTGTTTTTGTTGAAAGATTAAATCCTCAGATCCCCAATGCATTCACTCCCAATGGTGATGGAATCAATGATATTTTTCAGGTAGTTGATTTAGATAAAGAATTAATCAATGAGTTCAAGATTTATGACAAATGGGGACAGCTTGTTTTTGATGATATTACGAAAGGATTTTGGGATGGTACCTATAATGGCGAAATGCAAAACAGAGATGTTTATATTTATGTTATAGGTTGGAGATCTTCAAACCGAAACGAGGCTGAGATAAAGCGAGGAGCGATTACTTTGATTCGATAAAATAATAGGCAATCTTCGGATTGCCTTTTTTATATTATGGATATATTAAAATACTTACCATATGGGCCACATTTTCTATTTGTTGATAAGATAGAATATGCTGATTCAAACAAAATAGTTGGAACTTTTCAATTTCCAGAAAATTCATGGTATTATGAAAGTCATTTTCCGGAACATCCTGTAACGCCAGGTGTTATTTTGATTGAATGCATGGCTCAAATAGGACTGGTTTGTTTTGCTTTTTATCTGGCTGATATCCAAAACAAAATTAAGTTTGCGTTTACCTCCAGTGATGTAATTTTTTACAAACCAGTTTATCCAGCTGAAAAAGTAATAGTTGAAAGTCGATTAATTTATTTTAGATTAGGAAAAATTAAGGCAGAAATTACGATGTTTGATATTAATGAAATAATAGTTGCCAAAGGAATTTTTACGGGTATGAAAAGTTCAAATCTATGAGTCTAAGGGTGGTTATTACAGGGATAGGAGTTGTTTCTCCCAATGGTGTTGGGGTTAATTCTTTTTCAGATGGATTAAAGGAAGGTAAGTCAGGAATTCGATTTTTGAAAGAGCTGGAGGAATTACAATTTTCTTGTCACATTGCTGGTCAACCTGACCTAAGTGAGCTCTTAATCTCTAGTTATTTTAACGAATTGGAATTGAAATCTCTGCAAGGGAGTGGACTTTTATATGGCGCTATTGCTGCTAAGGAGGCATGGTCAAATGCAGGATTAGACAAAAATATAGATACGGATTGGGGAAGTGGCTGCATATTTGGTAGTGGGCACGCAGCAATAGATGTAATTCGTGATGGAATTTATAAAGTTGATGCCAGGCAAGTAAAAAGAATAGGTTCTACTTTGGTTCAACAAACAATGGAAAGTAGTATCAGTGCCTTTTTAGCAGGTTATTTTGGTTTGGGAAATCGCGTCAGTTCCAACTCGTCAGCTTGTAGTACTGGAACAGAGTCAATTATTTTAGGTGCTGATCTTATAAAAAGTGGGCAAGCTAAAAGAATGTTGGTTGGAAGTTGTAATAGTTCCGGGCCTTATATTTGGGCGGGTTTTGATTCAATGCGTGTAACAACTAGAAAGTTTAACCATGATCCGGAAAAAGGATCCAGACCTTTAAGTGCTTCAGCAAGTGGATTCGTACCTGGTAGTGGAGCGGCAGCCTTGGTTCTCGAGTCTTATGAAACTGCAAGATTACGAGGTGCAAAAATTTTAGCGGAAATTAAAGGGTATAGTATTAATAGTGGAGGACAGAGAAACGGAGGATCTATGACAGCACCAAATCATCAAGGAATTAAGCGTTGTATTCAAAATGCATTACAAAGTGCTGCAATTCAATCCAATCAAATTGATCTCATTTCAGGTCATTTAACGGCAACTATGGGAGACTTTGGTGAGGTTTCTGCCTGGGCTCAAGCTCTAGGATTATCAAAAAATCAGTTTCCCTATATCCATTCTTTAAAATCAATGATAGGACATTGTCTTGCTGCTGCTGGATCGATAGAATCTGTAGCTGCTATCATACAACTTCAAGAACAATTTATTCATCCCTCTTTAAACTGTGAGGATGTGGATGATAGAATTTCTGACCTGATAGGAAAGGATTCCATACCTCAAAAAAGGATAGATAGAGAGTTAAATTGTATCGCAAAGGCTAGTTTTGGCTTTGGAGATGTAAATAGTTGTATTATTTTTGAAAAATTTAAAGAGTAGATATGGATAAAAATGAAATCAAGGAAAAGTTAAAATCGATTATTAGTCCTTATGTTCCTCAAAAGGAATTATTGGAAACAATCACTGAAGAAACTGAGTTGATGAAGGATTTAAAAATTAATTCACAACATCTGGTAGATATAATTTTGGATGCTGAGGATGTTTTTGATATTGAAATCGACGATGATTCTGCTGAAAAAATGTTAACAGTTGGTGCTGCAATTGAAATTGTTGAGAAGTTAATCCATTCTAAATGATTGGTATTGATGTAGTTGATCTTACATCTTTCTCTGTTTACGAAGATGCAAGATTCTTTCGGGTTTTGCAGAAAACTTGCACTCAGATTGAAAATCAATTTATATTAGGTTCTAAATTCCCTCAATTGGAATATTGGAGGCTATGGACTATGAAAGAAAGTACTTACAAGATCATTTCAAAATCTAAACAAATTGATCAATTTTCTCCCAAAAAACTTGAAACAGAAGTTCTAAACGATAGCGAAGGTTGGGTTCATAGCCCATGGGGGAGTTTTTACTTAATAAGCTTTAAGAATTCAAACTATTGTTTGTCAATAAGTAGTAGTAATAAAGATTGTATTTTTGATTTCAAAATTGAGATCTGTGACCAGATGTCAAACCCTTCACTTTTTACCAGAAACTCTTTACTTACTCGGGTCAGGGAAAAGTTTTCTTTAGAAGATGATCAAATTTCTTTTGAAATTCGTTACCAAGGTTCTATCCCACAGCTGTATCAGGGAATTAAAAGAGAAAAAGCAGATTTGAGTATTAGTCACCACGGTAAATATACAGCTTGGGCGCTATGTTATTTGTAGTAAGTTATAGCGCTTTTAACTCTCTATAAATTTTTTCATAATCTAATCCATCCACTGATTCTAAGTTTTCGCAAAGATTCATTAGGTATTCATCCTGTTTGTTTCCCTGGCTCAGGGCATAAGAGTAGGGCAGATCAGGTCGGAATGTAACAAGTGCATATTTGGAACAATAGTCACTAAATTGATTTTCAATAAGCAATTCAAGTTTTCTTTTTCTTTGAAAAACGGGATTGGCAACATGATCTCTCATTTCATAAAAATTTTCAACAGCCAGATCACCAATGGCATCTCCATTTATTTTTCTAAGAGACTCGTATTCCTCCAAGACCATTTTCCAATCTGTTCCATATTTATTTATGCAATCATTCAATACTCTACAGTCTTCAAATGAAGCGTTCATGCCTTGTCCGTAGAAGGGCACCACTGCATGAGCTGCATCACCGATCAAGACAGCAGCAGAAGCAGCTTTCCAAGGGAAGCATTTCAAAGTACCCAGCTTACCAACAGGATTGTGTAAAAATTCATTTTCCAAATCAATTAAATGTGGTACTGCGTCGGGAAACTCTCTCTTAAAAAATTCACTAATTTTATCTGCAGTATTGATAGTTGCAAAACTATCAGGACCTTCATTAGGGAAAAACAAAGTGCAAGTAAAGCTGCCGTCATGATTAGGCAGGGCAATCATCATATAGTAACCTCTAGGCCAAATATGAAGCGCATTTTTATCTAAGCGAAAACTACCATCTGCATTGGCTGGAATACTTAATTCCTTGTACCCATGTTCCAGCCATTCGATATGGGATTGAAAATTGGGAATGTTTTTTTGCATACTATGTCTTATGGCAGAGTTTGCTCCGTCAGCACCAATAATTAAATCTGCAAAGATTTCTTTGTTTTTTCCTGTTTCAATTTCTTTTACGATTATTTTTTTTGCACCAAAGTCAACTTCCTGAACTTCATGATTGAAAAAAATACGGACATTTTCATATTGTTCTGCTGCCGTCATTAAAATTTTGTTCAGACCAGATCTTGATATGGAATTGATAAACTCATTTTCATTTCTTCCGTAGGGGGCATAAAATTGATTCCCTAAGGTATCGTGAATCATTCGACCAGGCATTTTAACAGCTTCTTCTAGAATAAATTCTTCCAAACCTAGTTCTTTTAATGCCATAATGCCTCTGTGAGACAAAGCCAGATTAATTGATCTACCTGCATAATTAGTTGTTTTGCGCATGTCAGACCTGTTTTCATAAATATCAACCTTCCAGCCTCTTTTTGCCAGATAAATTGACATAAGCGATCCTGCTAAACCTGCTCCGGCGATAATTATATGCTGCATATGTTTTTATGTTAGTAGTAAAAATAGGTTGATAGACTAAATGCAATTCTTTAAAATTTGTACAAAATGCCAAATATCCTCAAATTTATTATACAAAGGGACAGGTGCAACTCTAATAACATCTGGTTCTCTCCAATCAGCAATTACGCCCTGTTCGCTAATTTTATTATATATAGATTTATCAGCGTTTTTAACTTGAATGGAAAGTTGACAACCTCTTTGATTTGGATCAGCAGGTGTGATAATTTGTATACGATCTGTTGGAATTTGCTTTAATAAAAATTCCAGATAGTTTGTTAATTTTTCACTTTTTGCCTGTAAAGCATTCATTCCTGCTTTTTCGAATAATTCTAAGGATGCCAAAAGAGGAGCCATGGAAAAAACAGGGGCGTTACTTGTTTGCCATGCTTCTGCTGAATTTTCAGGAATAAACCTCGAGGGCATTTTAAATCTGGTTTTTTTCTCATGTCCCCACCATCCTTCAAATCTTGGAATTTGATTTTGTACATGATGCTTTTTATGAATGAAAGCGCCAGCTATACTGCCAGGACCGCTATTCATATATTTATAATGACACCAAACGGCGAAATCTACATTCCAATCATGTAGTTGCAATATTATATTTCCGGTCGCATGGGCCAAATCAAAACCCACTTTTGCGCCAATACGATGACCAATTTTGGTAATTTCCTCTATATTAAATTTTTGTCCTGTATAATAATTTACACCCCCTAACATGACCAATGCTATACTTTCCTCATTTTGACTTAAAGTATATTCAATATCTTCCATTCTGAGCGTTTCCTCACCTTGTCTAGGGCGCAATTGAATCAATGCAGTTTCTGGCTGAAAACCGTGGAATCTAATTTGAGATTCTACAGCATATTTATCAGAAGGGAATGCTGAGGCCTCAATTACGATTTTATATTTTTCTCTGGTTGGACGATAAAAAGAGACCATCATCAGATGTAAATTAGTTGTAAGGGTATTCATGACAACAATTTCCTCTGGTAATGCACCTACAACTTTAGATAATTTCTCATTAAATAATTCATGATAAGGCATCCAGGGTCTACGGGCATGAAAATGTCCTTCAACGCCCAAATTTTTCCAATCTTCAAGTTCTTCCAACAAAATTTGCTGCACTGATACAGGTTGTAAACCAAGTGAATTTCCACAGAAATACAGAAAGTCTTTTCCATTTTTTTGTTTAGGTATATGGAAAGAAAATCTGAATTTTTGTAATGTATCCTCTTGATCGAGTAGCTGTGCAAAATCTATATCTGTTTTAAAATTCATACCATTATTTATTAAGCCATTGGTTAACATTTTTATGCCAGATATTGTTTTTATCTGTCTCAGTTATGATTTGATGTTCAAGTAAATCGTCAATCACTTTACCAGGATAGGAATGAGGAACAGTTTCCATTTCACCCAGTGGGTAAGGGTCGTCGATGCCAGCAAGAACCTGAGAAAGTCCAATTCTTTGAATTACGAGGGATAAGCTCAGATAATCGTGTGTTAAGGAGTCAACAAATATATTTTTATGTTGACTGTTTTTTTCGGGATGTACTGCCCCAGGGAAAAGATCAGGTCTTCCATTATACCCTTGAACTCTTCTGCCGTAGCCCATCATAGCAAATTGTCCTGCATGAGCAAAACAAGTTTTTATATGAGGGAACCTTGTGGGAAAATCTAATAAAGTATATAAATGATAGGTATCAGCAGTTTGCGCACACATCCAAATGAGGTGATACCTCCAAAATCGATCTTTCATCGGAACCATCAATTCAGCATCATAGGGATGAATTTCAATTGAAAGTTTATGATGATTGGCTAATTCAAAAATGGGAAAACAGGATTCATCGGCAACCGAAACCCATTGATTTTCTTGATTTAAATAGTGTGTAGGAAGACAGAGAATTTGAAGGCCCAAAGAAACGGATCTTTCTATTTCAGATAGTGCCAGATTAACAAATTTAGGTTGAACTACAAATCCAGCGTAGAATTTATTTGGGTGTAGGGCTTGAATCTCAGCATTAAAATCATTTTGAAATTGTAAAATGTCTCTAGTGTCCTCAAAAGATAATCCATTGGCATACAACTGTGATAAATTTAATATCACTTCCATGTCAATGCTATTTTTTTCCATCCAGATTAATTTATCGTTCAAGAAAAAGCTGGCATCAGTTATTGGTCTAGACCAATTTCCTTGAAGCATAAATTGTTTTTGATCATCAATCCAAAACAATTTTTTATCCTTCATAAATTGAGGGATCTGTCTGGGTTCAGGGAGCAAATGACCGTGTGCGTTAATTTTCATTCGAATCAGTAAAGTGCCAAATTATTTTTTAGTTGGTATATCAAGTTTATTTTGACATTTGGGGCAATGGTGCAAATCTTCATTTCCATTAAATCTGGCAAAAACTTCAGGTAACTGTTTGACAATATTTTCAAGTTTGAAATATTCATCATAAAGCTTGTGATTACATTGAGTACAATACCATTGGAATCCATCGGTATGTTGTATTTCTCTTTTTTGTTCAATAACCAAGCCAATTGTTCCGGCTGGTCTTTGGGGTGAGTGAGGTACTTTAGCCGGTAAAAGAAAAATTTCACCCTCTTTGATTGGAATTTCTTTGCAAATACCATCATCAATAATCCTAAGGATGATATCACCTTGTATTTGGTAGAAAAATTCAGGGGTTTCATTGTAATGGAAATCAATTCTTTCATTGGGTCCGCCTACAACCATTATGATGAATTCTCCTCCGGGATAAATTTCTTTATTATTCACGGGTGGTTTTAGAAACTCTTTATTTTCCTCTACCCATTGTTTTAAGTTCAATACATTAAATGGAATCATATAAAAGTATTAAGGAATGATGGCAATTACCTTTAATTCGATAGCTATTGGCGTGGGCAAACAGTTGATTTCTACAGTAGTTCTACATGGTTGTACCTCACCAAAATACGTTGCATATAATTGATTGTAGGTTTTGAAATCGTCTTTCATGTTGGTTAAAAAGACTGTAACATCAACCATGTGATCCCAGCTGGAGCCACAATCTTCAAGTATGTATTTAACATTTTCAAATACAGATCTACATTGAATTTCAATATCATAAGAAACAATATTTCCATTTTCATCCAGTGTAACGCCTGGTATTTCTTTAGCATCCTTCTTTCTTGGACCTACGCCTGATAAAAATAAAAGATTACCTACTTTTCGAGCATGAGGATACTGACCAACGGCCAAAGGGGCTCTGGGGGAGTTTAATAATTCTTCTTTTGGAGTTGCCATAAATTAGTGATTATCTATATCGATACAAATATTTTTTGTTTCCGTAAAAAAATTGAGGGCGTAAAAACCACCTTCTCGTCCTATTCCAGAGTCTTTCATTCCTCCAAAAGGTGTGCGTAAGTCGCGAAGTAGCCAAGTATTGGTCCAGATAATTCCAGCTTCAAGTTGCATCGCCATTCTAGAGGCTTTATTAATATTTTCAGTCCAAATGACTGCAGATAAACCATATTTAACACTGTTAGCGTAGCTAAGAACTTCTTCTTCTGTTTCAAAAGCGGTAAGGGTAACAACTGGGCCAAAAATTTCTTCCTGGTTTGTTCTGCAAAAGGGACTCAAGCCTTCCAAAACTGTGGGTTGAACAAAAAATCCTGCCTCACATCTTCCTGAAACAATTTCCTGATTGCCACCACAGAGAATTGTGGCACCTTCCTCTTTAGCTGTTTCGATGTATGATAGAATTTTTTGTTGGTGTTCTTTACTTACCACTGCACCAACTTGCGTCCCTTTTTCTAATGGGTCCCCTAATCTTAATTCTTTAACTGCATTTACAAAATCAATTTTAAATTGTTCATAAATTGATTTTTCTATAAATATTCTTGAGCTGCATAAGCAAATCTGACCTTGATTAGCAAAGGAGGATTTTACAGTTGTTTGCATCATTTTTTTATAGTTGCAATCGGAGAAAATGATGCAGGGATTCTTACCACCTAATTCGAGGGATAATTTTTTGAATTGAGGAGCGGCTATCGCCGCTATTTTAGCTCCGGTACTTGTTCCACCCGTGAAAGACACTGCTTTTACTTTTGGGTTTTCAACCATGGATTGACCTGTTTTAGCGCCCAAACCATGAATGATATTCAAAACACCAGCGGGGAGTCCTATTTCTATACATATTTCAGAAAGTAGAAAGGCTGTCATGGGAGTAATTTCAGAGGGCTTTGCCACCACACAATTTCCAGCAGCCAGAGCTGGAGCTATTTTCCAACTAAATAAATAGAGGGGTAAATTCCAGGGAGAAATACAGGCTACAACTCCGATAGGTTGTTTCAGTGTGTAATTGATTACCTTGTTTTCTGAAATATGTGCATCTGTATGTTCGTGCAGAATGGCAGTTGCAAAAAATGAAAAGTTTTGCTCAGCTCTGGGAATATCTACAGCTTTAGCCAGAGATAAGGGTTTTCCGTTATCTATGGATTCAGCCAAGGCCAAAGCATCCATTTTTTCATTTATCTTTTTTGCAATCTTTAATAAGAATTCGGAACGTTTTGATGCAGACAATTGAGACCAGGCAGGAAATGCTGCTTCTGCAGCTCTAACAGCAAGTTCAACATCCCTTTCGTCAGAATCAGGTATCCAACTGTAAGTTTCAGCTGTAGCTGGATTTACATTCGGCATGTAAGAATCGGAGGATGGTGGACATAGAGCTCCGTTGATATAATTATAAATTTTTTGCATTTATAAAGATTTTGTTCTTCCTCCATCCACAGGGAGGTTGATGCCATTAATATAAGAAGCCAGGGGTGAGGCAAGAAAAGTTATTGCGTTTGCGATTTCTTCTGGCTGAGCAAATCTTTTCGCTGGTATTTCTTCAAGCATTTCATGGGTGATTGTATCTTGGTGTACTCCTGTTTTATTTGCTTTGTTTTCAATTATTGTTTTTAATCTTGCTGTTTGTGTTGCTCCAGGTAAAACATTATTGACAGTAATTCCAAATACTGCCAATTCATTGGATAATGTTTTTGCCCAGTTGGCAACTGCACCTCTAATAGTGTTTGAAACACCTAAATTTTCAAGTGGTTGTTTTACTGAAGTAGAGATGACATTAATAATTCTACCATAATTTTCTGACTTCATATGAGATAAAACAGATTGCACAAGTATCTGGTTGCATATTAGGTGCATTTGAAATGCGTCCAGAAAAGCTTGAGGTTCTGCCAAATGAGATGGCCCAGCAGCCGGTCCACCGGTATTATTCACTAAGATATGGACAGGATTTTTTAAATCGAGATGCTTTTCCAAAGATTTTTGCAGAGAATCAGGATTAGTAAAATCTGCAACAATAAAATCGTGATTTTGGTTAAAGCTTTGATCTAATTCTAAGATCGTATCCATGAGGGTAGTTTCATTTCTGGCCAGGAGAATTAATTCTGCTCCTTCCTTCGCTAACGCTATGGCCGTAGCTTTTCCTATACCTTGTGTGCTTCCCGATACGAGTGCTCTTTTTCCTTGAAGTGAAAAGTTCATTTCATTTTTTTTATAAAGGTAAAAAATAATAATGACAGCAATGATGGTTTACATTTCGAGTCAAGTTAATTAGAATCAGTTTTTTTACTGTTTTTTTGGATAAATTGGTGAATTTGTTGTATAGCTTTTCTAGACTCTGGAACATATCTCCAGGCAAACTGCCAAACATGAAACATATGTGGATAAACATCTAATGTAATTTGAGCACCCTTCGCTTTTTGAATTTTTTCAAAATCAAGTGAGTCGTTTAACAAAACTTCATTTGTACCCACTTGGATGTAAATTGGGCAAGTATGGCTGAAGTCTCCAAAAAGTGGCGAAATATAAGGTAATTGGGGAGATTTATCTTTGTAGTACCATGCGGCCCAGGTTTGGGCTTTTTCAGGATTTAACAAAGGTTCAGAATGAAATTTAGTTTTGTGACTTTCACCGCTAAGGGTAAGATCTGTCCAGGGAGACAAACAAACGACTCCACCAGGTATTTCTTTTTCATTATCTTTTAAGAAAAGCAGTGAACTCAAACATAGACCGCCTCCCGCAGAATCTCCCATAAAGAAGATATCTTCGGGTAGTATTTTTAAATCATTTATTAAGTATTCATAAAAAAAGATAAAATCTTCCTGTGCTGCAGGAAATGGATTTTCAGGTGCCAATCGATAGTTGATACTAAGCGTTTTAAGCCCAGCTACTTCTGCAATTTTAGCAACCAAGGCCCTGTGAGAATCTGCAGTACCGACGGCATAACCGCCTCCATGAGCATAGAGTATGATTTGATTTCCTTTTATAGTTGAGGGTTCCAACCACTCAGCACTGAGATTGTTCAGGAGGAGGGGAGTTACCAGAACCGATTGAGGTGCCTTTAATTTTCTTAATGCATCTTCTTGATTTTTTCTAAATTGAGTGATGGTTTGTTTTCCCTTTTTTTCGGCATTTCTTTTTCTGCGAATCAGTAAAGTGGCAATATAAGCTTGTAAAGACATCATATGTAGAGAGAAAAAAAAGGGACTGTGTTACAGTCCCTGTGATTATGAAAGCATTTTTTTTACGAAAGGAGGAAGGACAAAACTTGCTTTGTGCACAGCTGCATCATAAACTTTAAGTTGATGTTGATCAGAGAATGCATTCGCTTTTTCTTCATTTAAGTTTGCAATAGGGTGAATATTACCTTTTGTAGCACAGGTAAAACTCCACAAACCAGTTGGATAGGTGGGGATATGAGCAAGATAAGTGAAGACACGGTCATTTCCAAAAATATCTTTTAAGCAAGAATTGAGTTCAATGAAAGCTTTTTTGTGGAAATGCGGACTTTCACTTTGTAGTGCCAAGATACCTTCGCTCTTTAAAATTCTTTGCACGTTTTGGTAAAAACTTGCGCTGAAAAGGCCTTCAGCCGGACCGGCCGGATCTGAACCATCCACAAGAACAACGTCAAAGCTTTGATCAGGTGCATCTTTGACATATTGTATGCCGTCGGCAATATGAAGTTCCAATTTAGGATTTCCAAATTCACAGGCAATTTGAGGTAAATGTAATTTACATGCTTCAACAACATTGCCATCAATTTCTACCATGACAACTTTTTCTACCTGAGGATAGCGGAACAATTCACGAATAGTTCCACCGTCACCACCGCCAATCACGAGTATCTTTTTTGCATTTCCATGAGCCTGCATGGAGATATGACTAATCATTTCGTGATAAATGAACTCATCTTTTTCAGTAGTCATTACCAGGTTATCAATGGTAAGCATTTTACCAAAAGCATAACTGTCCAGAATTTGAACGGTTTGAAATTCAGATTTTGCACGATACAATAATTCACCTGTATGACGTAAAGAAAGGGCAAGATTTTCATCCTTGTCGGTAAACCAGACATCTCTTTTAAAGGTAACCTGATGTTTTAATTCAGCTTCGGTTCCTTGTCTTTCTTTGATCAGATAATCGATGTTGACTCTTTCCATTAAATCTACCTGCCCTCTATTGATTTCAATAGCGGATCCATAGTCAGCTTCAAAAGCTTTTTTCAAAAAGTCAAAAGAAACCCAGGGATTTACTTCGTCACCACAGGTAAAAATATCAACAGCAGCATATCTGTATTCGGGCCAAGTATGAATAGCCAAATGGCTTTCCTGAATGACAACAACTCCAGATACTCCATAGGGAGAAAAATGGTGAAAGGTAGAATTGATTACTGTTGCTCTGGCCTCGATTGCTGCATTGACCATTGATTGTTCTATTTTAATCACATCATTCATGATGTCTGGTGTGCAGCCGTAAAATTCAACCAAAATATGTCTGCCTAGTGTTTTACTCATTTTTGAAATTATTAATCGTTTTTAGAATGTTGCGAAGATAAGAAGTCCGCATTTGTAAATAAAATAAATTGATTTTTTTTAAAGTTAAGATTATCAACTAAGAGCCTCTCTGTTATTTTCTTTCTCTGGATTCGTAATGAAATTCTTTTTTTGCAATTGAACTCTTTCAAATTCCTTTTCATAATCTATAATCTCCGTACCCATCCACCGATCCCATACCCTCAGGTAGAGCCCATAATTGCCATGAAATCTTGCATGATGTAAATTATGATGAACTGAACTATTGAAAACTTTAAACATCCAGCTTTTACTAAAATGTGCAGGCATAATTTCATATCCTAAATGACCATATACATTAATAATAAAAGAGATCAACGTGAAAATCATCAAGGCGAGAGGGTGAATGGGGAGAATTAACACCATAAGTGGTATGATCAAACCATTTATAAATGACTCTAAAAAATGAAAGGAATAAGATGCCCAAGGGCTGGGCGCAACGGATTTATGATGCACTAAATGAAAATATCTGTAAAGACTTTTATGATGCATGATTCTATGTGTCCAATAAAAATAGGCATCGTGAAGTATCAATGCGATCAAAATACTTAAGAAAAACCACCAAAGGGGATATTCATAGATTTGATCATAAATAAGGGTGTATGATTTGAATGTTGTTTTAACAGTTGCAAACCCAAGCAGTGCAAATATCATTGCAGCCTGACTGCTGTACCATATTTCTCGTTGAATATCTGTTACTTGAATTGTTTTCGTGTTGATTTTGTATTTCTCAAAATAGTTTGGAAAAATTTTATAAAAAAGGAGATAAGGGATTCCACTTATAATAAAGTATCTGAGGAGGATCGCGAAAAAAATGGTTGAAAGAATGAATAGACTATTTATCATTTTTAACTATTTGTATTGTTTTCTCCATAGGTTGATATTTTCCCCCATTGAAGACTTAGATCCCAGATTTTTTGAGCAAAGGCTTCATTTTGCGCTATCTTACTGATTTTTGCTTTTTTGGAATTGCTAAAATAGGTTCCCGTAACATTTGAAACAGAGTTGTCTGTCGCCAGAAAAATTGAAGTTTTAGCCCCATCAGATGGTTTGGTTAAGAATCTTCTACCTAAATCGACTAATTTTTTAAAAAAACCGGAACTACTATTTCCAAATCCTGTATTTACAGTACCTGGATGTAAACAATTAACGGTGATATTATCTTTAATCAGCATTTTGGCCAATATCTGGGTAAAGTAAATATTGAATAATTTACTCAAACCGTATTGATAAAGTTGCCCATAACTCTTTTCGGCCATAATTTGATTCCAATCAATTGAGATAACAAACTTATGCGCCAGGGAACTCACATTAATAATTCTTTTATAATCACTTTTTCTTAACAAAGGAAGAAGATAGTGTGTGCAGAGAAAATAACCCATATGATTCAAGGCTATTGTTTTTTCAATTCCATCTATTGTTATTTGTCTATCTCCAAAAATTGCACCAGCATTATTGATTAAAACGTCTATTCTAGGTAATTTTGAAAGGACTTCTATCATGCAGATTTTTATAGATGACTGAGATTCAAAGTCGCAGATAAAATATGATATTTTATTATTACCAGTCATTATTTTTATCTCTTCCAGAGCAGTTTTGGCTTTTTCTTCATTGCGGCAAACCATCACTATTTCAGCTCCTAAACTTGATAATTCAATGGCAGTGGCTTTCCCGATACCTGAATTGGCTCCCGTGATTAAAACGATTAAATCTTGCATCTTGATAATATGAGAGAAATATAATGTGTAAAATTAGTAAGTCTTGAGAAAGAAATGGATTAATTTCTCAATTCTTTCTTTAAGTTCCCTATTTTTAGTACTTCTTAGAAGTTTTAAATCTCATGCCTTTTAGATTGGTACGTAATTTTTGGAAGTTAAAAACAAATGTGTTGATTCAATTTTTTGGATTATTCATCATTTTGTTTTTTTTAATTCAATTATTTGTTTTGCCATTACATAGTACATTTTTGAGTTTAAAGTCTCAGAAGAAATTTGTCAAGCGAGAGATTAAGAAAAGGATTATAGAGGGGATCGACGCATCAGAATTAGTTTATTTTAAATTTTCTAAAAAAGATGTTCAATCCAAACTAAGATGGGAGCATTCAAAAGAATTTGAGTGGAAGGGTGAAATGTATGATGTTGTTCATTGTTACGAAGAAAAAGATTCGATTTCTTACCATTGCTGGTGGGACTCAGATGAAAGTCAATTGAACCGAAGGCTGATGGCCTTATTGCAAATAGAGATGGAGCATTATCCTGGGAAAAAGGAAAGGCTTTTGGGGTTCTTCCAATTTTATAAAAATTTACAATGTCCGCCGAAAAATATATTACAAGGTATTGATCTATTTATGTTTTTTGCATCTAAGAAAAAAGAAGTATTCATATCTGAATTTTTTCTTCCTGCATTCACTTTTTTAAAGGTAACTGAACCGCCACCTGAGGTTTGACTTTTAAGATTTAAAGTTCAAATTTAATTATAGTCAAACAAAAGACCTATGAAAATCATTTTTCATGGGTTGGTCATAGTTTTATGGCCAACCTTTATTTTTTCACAAGTTTTTTCAGAGGACAGCTTATTGACATTCTATGGTGCTGAGGTAGTGATTTCAGTTGATAAGGATAGTTCTGAAAAAAACAGGATCGCGAATGAAGTTTTTGTCATTCAGCAAAAAGAAATTGAGCGCATACAAGCTTCTAATACGGCTGATATTTTATCAGCAATGGGAATACCTGTGCAGAAAAGTCAAATGGGAGGAGGGAGTCCTATTTTAAGGGGTTTTGAAGCCAGTAGGATTGTATTGGCAATCGATGGTGTAAGATTGAACAATATCATTTACAGGACCGGACATCTTCAAGATATTGTTAAAACAGATCCACTCTCTATGGAAAGGATTGAGATTTTGTATGGACCTTCCTCCCTGCGCTATGGAAGTGATGCATTGGGTGGGGTAATACATATGTATACCCAATCTCCCATTCTAGCGCGTGATAGTCAAAGGGTATTCAAACTATCTGCCTTGGCAAGATATAGCTCTGCTATGAATGGAATAGGCGGTCATGTAGATTTTCATCTGGGGAGTCAAAAGTGGGCAACATTTAGCTCATTTACCTATCAGCATATGGGAGATCTCATGATGGGAAAAAATCAAAATCCCTTCTATGCAGTTCCATTTGGCGAACGAAATTTTTATGTCCAGTCTATGGGGGATGGGAAAGATAGTTTGGTGATGAACAGTAACAGATTTTTACAAAGAGGAACTGGATATGATCAATATGATTTGGTACAGAAAATTATTTTTCAGCCAAATACAAATCAAAAACATTTGTTGAATATTCAATTATCCAAATCAACTCAGGTGCCAAGGT
>CAZNNX010000056.1:0-17783 GCA_964574485.1 uncultured Saprospiraceae bacterium
CTCCCGTGTTGGAAGGCAATTGTCCATCTGCAATCACAAGAGTTACGGCGCGCATATGGTCAGCAATTACCCTCATGGCTATATCTGAAAAAGCATCCGATTGAAATGACCCCTTATAGGCAAAGCCCGTATTTTCTTCCAGAAATTGTATAATGGGTTTAAAAGCATCCGTATCGTATGTATAATGAACGCCTTGAATCACCATACACAAACGCTCTAATCCCATTCCTGTATCCACATGTTTGGCGGATAATTCTTTGAGCAGGGTGAGTTCTGTGTGTTTTTCATTCCTTGCTTTTTTGTAGGTTGAACCGTCCTTGGTTCCCTCATAATTTCTCTCCCATTCCAACATGGCAGAGGCTCCTCCCAAACTATCATTCCAACTTCTCTCAAATTGCATGAAAACATTATTCCATATTTCTATCACCAAGGGATGATCTTTGTTTACTAATTCCTGCCCTGCTAGTACCACCCTGTCTGCATCCGCCCTCAGGTCAACATGAATTTCTGTACAGGGTCCACAGGGACCCGTATCTCCCATTTCCCAAAAATTATCTTTTTTATTACCATATACAATTCGATCTGCCGGTAAATACTGCAACCACAATTGATAAGCTTCTTCATCTGCACCCAAGTTTTCTTTGGGATCTCCTTCAAAAACAGTGGCATATAACCTGTCTGCAGGAATTTTATAAACTTCAGTCAACAATTCCCATGACCATTGTATGGCCTCTTTTTTGAAATAATCACCAAAGGACCAATTTCCCAACATTTCAAAAAGGGTATGGTGGGTTCCGTCCATTCCCACATCTTCCAGGTCATTGTGCTTGCCGGAAACCCTCAAACATTTTTGCGTATCAGCAATTCGGGGAGAAGGTGCTTTTTGGTTGCCTAAAAAATAATCTTTAAACTGTGCCATCCCTGAATTAATGAACATTAATGTGGGGTCATTCTGATTTACAACTGGCGCTGAAGGTACAATACGATGTCCTTTGGAAGCAAAAAAATCTAAGTATTGCTTTCTTATTTCTTTTAAAGATTTCATGTGTTTAAAGATTTGCTGCAAAGATACGTAAGTTTTTGATTTTTGATTTCAAATAGAAAAGGGAGTTCTTCGCTGTTTGGAAGAGATTGATAAAATAATACTATCTTTGTCCTGAAAGAATATTTTGGGTATAGTGCCCATATCATAAAGTAAGAGATCCGAAATGGAAAATTTGGTAGCAATTGTGGGGCGCCCCAACGTGGGTAAATCAACCTTTTTTAATAGAATGTTAGGAATGCGCCAGGCTATAGTTGATGATTTTAGCGGTGTTACAAGAGATAGACAATACGGTTTGGCAGAGTGGAACGGGAAGAGATTCAACTTGGTTGACACAGGCGGATTTATTGGAGATGCTGATGATGTTTTTGCTGCCGCCATTCGGAATCAGGTTACAATTGCCATTGAGCAAGCTCAGATCATTCTGTTTATGGTTGATGTGGAAACAGGTGTTACAGATTTAGACCAGCAAGTAGCCCGTTTGTTGCACAATAGTGGAAAAAAAATTCTTCTGGTAGTAAATAAAGTAGACAATACAGAGCGGCATCTCATGATCCATGAATTTTGGGAATTAGGCTTTGACAATCTTTTTCCCGTTTGTTCCAATTCGGGTAGTGGTACAGGTGAACTCCTCGATGAAATTACCGAAATATTGCCTGGAATTAAGGAGGAAAGTAATAAGTTGCCACATTTTGCCATCGTGGGAAGGCCCAATGCCGGAAAATCCTCATTTGTAAATTTACTAATGGGCGAGGAGAGATCCATCGTTACCAATATTGCAGGGACTACCCGAGACAGTATTCATGCGCATTACAATAAGTTTGGACATGAATTTATTTTAGTAGACACCGCTGGAATTCGCAGAAAAAGAAGCGTAAAAGAAGATTTGGAATTTTACTCCGTCCTGCGGGCTTTAAGAGCAATTGAAGAGGCAGATGTTTGTATATTGATGCTGGATGCCACCCAAGGATTGGAAACTCAGGATCTGAATATTTTTCGCATTGCAATGAAAAATGACAAAGGCATTGTAATTCTGGTAAACAAATGGGATTTGGTTGAAAAAGACGATAAGACTTTGGGTGAATACGAACAGGCCCTGAAAGAAAGGTTAAAACCCAATGATGATGTTCCTGTTCTTTTCATCTCTGTATTAGAAAAACAGAGAGTACACAGAGCCGTAGAAGCCGCTGTTTCTGTTTTTCAAAATAGAACTAAAAAAATCAGCACGTCCAAATTAAACGACTTTTTGGAAGAAGCCATACAAAAATATCATCCGCCTGCCTACAGGGGCAAAATGATCTCTATCAAATATGCCATTCAACTGCCAACACCCTACCCTGCTTTCGTTTTTTTCTGTAATAATCCTAAGTATCTCAACGAATCTTACAAAAACTACTTAGAAAATCAATTGCGCGAAAAATTTGACTTCAGTGGGGTTCCTATAAAACTGTTCTTCCGCGAAAAATAATAAAAAAAGAAAATCTATAGCACTTTTACTGCTTCATCAGTTTTTCCTGTTGCAGTAGATTCCCCTCTCTGCCATACAATCGAAGAAAATAAATACCCCCCGGGAGCATTGAAAGGTCTATTCCGGCAGGTACCCCTTGGGTATATTGCTTCACAATTCTACCCGATACATCTCTAATTTCCAAAGCAGCAAGTTCTTGTGCGGCATACACATGTAAAAGATCCCGAACGGGATTGGGATATATTTTCACCTGCGACATTTGGCCTTCCTCTATATTACTGATAACCTGTGGATTTAAATTTACTGTGAATGTATCTGTAAAGAAACAGGTATCAATATCTGAAGGATCGATGTTGGTAAGCTCCAAACGGAAAGAAGCCATATAATTGGGGGCTATTGGCTGATTCACGGATAAATAACAGGAAAGGTCTGCAGGATCACCCCCATTCCAAGCACTTGCAAATACCTGAAATCCTTGTGATGAGGGAATAGCCGTTGTCCCTGCGGGTAAGGTGCCCATCCAATCGAAATAAGCCAAGGGGTAAGCGTAATTGGCCCCTGAGATATTTATGAGCTGTATCGTCACGGCTGAGTCTGCCCCAAAAAGATTATTTGCTGATATGGTTGCCTGTGTTCCTGAAGCACTCAAAGAAACCAAATTACAATTTGCCCTCGGAATATATTGGTATTGACCTATGAACCGTATGGTATTGTTTCCTGAATTAGGTATTGCCAAAGTGTCTGTAATGTTGTTGTAATAGATATCTGCAGGATTAGATAATCCGGACAGTATGGTTTGAGGAGCAGATGTAAAATTATGGTTGTATTTATAAATACTGTTGGTGCTCCAAACAGAAATGTACATATCGCCGTTGTCTTTTAAAGCAATACCATCAATATTACTAAAGCTTGTTGTAAGTAAGGTTGTCACGGTAGAATCTGCCAAAGAACAAGATTTAATTTTTGCACTGGCGCCCCAATTGGCAAATACAAGCGCATTGGATGCCTGGTGATACACAATACCATTGGGTTTCTGCACTAAATTCTGCGCAAAAACAGTAAAACTTTGCGTGGCGATATGTAGTTTATAAATTTTCAAGCCATTGAAATCTGTAATGTATAAATAACCAAAGGGGTCATGTGTAATACCATTTAGGAACGAACCACCCAAATTGACATTAAAAACCAAATTGCCTGTACTCAAGTCATATCCTTTCACTGTACCGCCGCTACAGGCATAAACTACATTTCCTACTATCTCTAATCCATAGGGATTCGGGCTGATACCGGTCACAAAATTGCTGATAGTACCATCTGGCAACCTTTGCATGATCCTGCCATTGGCAGAATTGGCAATGAGATATCTGTTGTTGGCCGGATCAAATTCAATACTCTCAGGGCCGCTTAATTGGGCAAAGGATGATGTATTAATCAGAAGGAGAACAGCCCAAAATACTTTTTTCATAGCTTATTTATTTTTTCCTTTCTTTAATTCTACTTGTTTTGGAATTTGTATCTCTTCCTCTTTTGTTTCTTGATTTTCTTTGATTGTTTTGAACAGGGAAAATCCAAATACCAACAAAATTAGAGAGGAGCAGATCAAGGCTGAATTCTCCCCCAAACGATGAGAATCAGGCTCAAAAGCAAATGTTATTTCATGATTTCCTGCAGGAACTCTCATTCCTCTCAACAAATAATTCACTTTGATAAAGCTTTTTTCATAGGGTTTTCCATCCACATACACTTTCCAGCCTTTGTGTGGCGGATAATATATTTCTGAAAACAATGCAAATCTTTCAGCACCTGTTTGTGACTGATAAACCAACTTTTCGGGATGATATGATTTTAGTTTAATAACGTCTCCATCCGATTTTTTATTTTCCAGGCCTTGAAGATAGGATTGATTGCTCGCTCTGGTAACCGTTTTCGTCCAGGGCACCAAACTGCCCAAAGCGGCCAGTTCTTCGTCGGCTGAATTAACAAAGTCAATAGAATCAACAAACCAGGCATTTCCTTGAGCGAAGTTATTTACGGTAGGTCTTTCGGGATCTAAAAGAACATATTTTACATTCATCATCCCCAAAATTTTCAACATTTCCTCATCGGGTTGTCTTCTGTTTAAATAGTATTCGTTCAACTCCTGAATGCTAATGGGTTTGGCTGCGTGGTATCCTCCAACAATTTTATGAAAGTAAGCTCCCTCCGAACTTTGGAAAGGTGAGCCCGGACGACCTGATTCACGCATTCCTGCAATCATATCATAAACCCTGTAATGAGGATCCGGATCCCTTAACACCAACTGATCCACAGCCAAAGGCGAGGGTGCACTTACAATTTCTCTTTTATCTACAAAGTTACCATCATTCACATAAAGTCTGTCGATTTGAATCAAATCTGCCAAAACTAAAACCGATAAAGCTCCAATGACATAAACACCCTGTTTGATTTTTCCAGAGGCAAACAACCAGAGAAACAAAGAGCCCAGCATAACAAAGACAAGTGAACGCAGCGCATCAAACAACATCATTTCTGCACGATCTTTTTTTATAGCCTCGTAAAATTCAGACCATTGCGGTGCAGAGCCAGATAAACTTTGTAATTTTTGATCTGTAGCCCCTTCCATTGATCCGGTCATAGAATAAAAAATCACAAACAAACAAAGGGATGCCGTAATTCCGGTGGCTACATATAAATAATTTAATC
This sequence comes from uncultured Saprospiraceae bacterium, assembly GCA_964574485.1. Classification (GTDB taxonomy): domain Bacteria; phylum Bacteroidota; class Bacteroidia; order Chitinophagales; family Saprospiraceae; genus Saprospira. The sequence continues at coordinate 5,214 of CAZNNX010000056.1, forward strand.
TTGTTGGCTGCAATCCCATTTTCCCCATAAGTCTGGATAAAAACAAACCCTTTTGACTGGGGTCGAAATGTATAAATTGCTGTAATCCTAAGACCGCCATAAATACTGCTATCAATTGAACGGCTGATAATGCCATTGTAACGGCTCTAAACTTATTCAGCATGGGGAAATGGTCCACCATAAAATAATTAAAGCCCTTGAAATTATCTCCCCAGGACAGCATGACAAAGAAAAGGGTTACCAGGGCAAAACCCCATTTGATGGGTCCTTTCAAAATCAAAAGAGATAAGACAAACAACAAACAAATAATAGCTCCCAGGTATACCGGGCCGCTGGTAAAAGGTTGGGCTCCCCAATATTGTGCAGTCATTGAAAACAATTCCTGAGAAATGTTCTGAGCATCTTTAGGATCGGCATTGGCCAATAGTTTTTGTATCGCTTGGGCGGAATTGGATTCTCCCAACTGAACACCCTCTCTGGAGGCATCATCAGCAAAATATCTGCCATCTGTTCCTCCGTAAAAATGTGGTACTAGTAAGGTAAATGTCTCCATTATACCATAACTCCACTGAAAAATATAATCCTTATCCAACCCAGTTTCCTTGGTTTTTCCAGCTAAGGACAAGAGATCTTTTTTAATCAAATTAACTTTATCAGGGCCAAGTGCTGCATTCATGTAATTCAAAAACATAGTCTCTGTTTTTATTACCTGATCTACAACCCCAAAACTGTCCAGTTTCATGATATCTGAGGCAGAAAGACCATTTTGAGCCAAGCTCTGCAGGTCAGATTTTTCTAAAACAAAGGTTTTCAACTCTGTACCACCTCTGATTGTTTCTGCAGAATACTCATATGTTGTCCAAAGTAAGCCCAGATTTGATAAAATGGAAAGTAATGCCACGACAGATAAAGACAAGGCCGCCTTGAAAAAAACTGATATTTCCTTCTTCACTAGGGCATGAATAAAGTAGGCAAGCCCCAAAAAGGCCATCATTAAAAAAGTATAATATGTTATTTGTAAGTGATTGGCGGCAATTTGTGCAGCCAAAGCAAAAGCCGCCAAGGAAGCACCCCATAACCATTTTCCCCTGAAGGCAAGAATTGTTCCTGCCAATGCAGGCGCCATATAAATCATAGCATGTAGTTTTGTGGAGTGTCCTGCATCAAACAAAACTAGATTATTGGTTGCAAAACCAAAGGAAAGTGCCCCCAAAAGTGAAATCCACTTATCAACTCCGATGGCCAGCAAGCCTATGTAAGCAAAAAGCATCATGAAAAAGAGCATGATATGCGGCGCGTTGATCGGCTGTTTAAACATAAACAGATAGGAATTCGTCTCCATTATCATATTGTGGGTATAATTTCCATAAATTTGATAAGTAGGCATTCCCAAAAAAACCTGGTCGGTCCAGTTGATATACCGATTTTCTTTTTCTTTGTATTTATGACATTCGGCCTGCATACCTCTGGCCTGTACATTATCGTGTTCTCTTAAAGATTTTCCTTCAAAAACAATGGGTCTAAAATAGAAAAAAGACGCCATCATTAAAATGAAGTAAATGGCCACATGAGGTAAAATCTTATCCAATTTCATAAGTTTTTAATTTTTTTTCCCAACTAAAATTACTGAGTTTCCAACTTGATTCCATACCAGACGATCAGCCCATTTAAAAATAGGAACCAATTTATTATAAGTATGCACCGGACCTTCTGGAATGATTTTCTTTTTCAAAACAGTCCCATACCAAAACCAACCCAAAATGGCCGGCAAATTAAAGTATTGCTTGTGTATGATTTGTAAATTTGTTTTCTGAAACAAAGAAGATAGCGTTTTTTTATTGTAGCGTCGGTAATGACCTAGTTCTGTATCAAAGGCATTAAATAAAAAGGCAAATGCCGGAACCAAAATGGTTATTTGTCCACCTTTTTTCAAAAGTTTTACTGCATTCTGCATAGCCAGTGCATCATCTTCGATATGTTCAACTACATTCAGCGCATAAACTGATTGAAATTGTTCAAACAAGTGTATGTATTTTTGATCAAATTGAGGATCCACTAAATCCATTTGTTCCAGACCCAGTAAATGGGGTTGCTCTTTAAATTTCTTTGAAAGCAAGTCACAGTACTCGGGACGCAGGTCGGAGAGAAAAACAGATTGCCCATCTCTGACAAAAAAAGATGATATATTCCCAATGCCACTTCCAATTTCAAAAACAGGCCCGGGGCAAAAAGGTTTGATTGTATCATACATCCATTCGTTGAATCTGTCAGCAGAAGCAAGCGCCTCCAATGTTTCCAATCCTACGGGATCACCCGGATTAGTTTTTATATTCTCCATTGATAAACATTTTACTTTTAGATGTAAAAAGGTTGTATTTCAACATACAATATACAGCACGAATCGCATCTTTCATCCCAATTTTTTTTCCTTCGGCATAAGTTCTTCCATAATAGGAGATTCCTACTTCATAAATTCTAATATGAGGAACTCTTGCCATTTTTGCCGTTACTTCAGGTTCAAAGCCAAACCTTTTTTCTTTTAAAACCAATTGCTGAATGATTTCTGTTTTAAACATTTTATAGCAGGTTTCCATGTCTGTCAGGTTCAGATCTGAAAGTGCGTTTGATAGAAAGGTCAGCATTTTATTACCTATAGAATGCCAGAAGAACATAATTCGGTGTGGATTTCCTCCCATAAACCGAGAGCCATAGACTACGTCAGCAAAACCGTTCAACATTGGTTTTAACAACAGATTGTATTCTTCAGGGTCATATTCAAGGTCGGCATCTTGAATAATCAAGACTTCACCTTTTGCTTTTTGTATTCCCGTATGAAGAGCTGCACCCTTGCCTTGATTTTTTTCATGTTTATAATATGAAATTTGAAGCTGAGGATTTGAATCTATATAATGAAAAATGGCCTCTTCCGTATTATCCTTAGAGCAATCATTCACAATGATGATTTCTTTTTGAATTCCCTCTGCTAACTGTACTGATTTGATTTTATCCAGTATAAGATGTACTGTTTTACCTTCATTATAAGCCGGAATGACAATACTCAAGGTTTTAATGTTCATAGGGGAACAACAATTATCTGGTTTGATGTGATAAAAGCAAAGCTACGCTTACAAAAGTAATTAAAAATTGTATAATTTATACCATGATTATTTGAATGAATGCGCTGTACTCCGAAGCGTTTAAAAAACTTAATTTTTAATCCATATTTTTTGAATGGTTTCTCTAAACAGGAAAAAACTGAAAGATAGGAAAACAAAACCCTTACAAATGATAACAGGAACATTCAAGCCTAGCTTTTCCCAACCCAGAAGATAAAACACCAATACAATGAATAAGAAAAAGAAAAGGGAAATAACAATTTTGTATGCTGGTAAAGCCGGAGCCTTACTCATTCCTTCACTACAAAACCAGGATAGAAAAAACATGCAGATAAAAGAAAACAAGGTTGTATAGGCCGCTGCCTGATATCCATACTTTGGTATATAAATCGTATTTAATAATATGTTTAAAAGTGATACAAAAATCAATATGAAAGTTAAGTATCCATTCTTTTTGATATAATTGAAATACCTGCTGTACAGCAATGCAATGCCATAAAAAATATAACCCAACACAATAATGGGAACGATAGGAAGAGATCCCTTAAAACTATCCTTGGCTGAAAGCACCGTGCCCATATCTACTGAAAAAAAGATTAGAAATAAACCTGCACAAAGGGAAAGTTTGTGAATACTAAAGACTTGATTTTGTATATCTCCATATTTTTTTTGGTCCATCCATTCTGTGTACTGAACCCAGGTAGAATTCAGAAAAGCTATAATCAGCCCAAACATTAAAAGTCCCATTTTGTAGGCAAAACTATAAAAACCGGCCTGTTCATGCCCCAGATAAGCATTAATATACCACTGATCAAATGAGGATAAAATCTGCCCGCCAAAAGCATAGGGAACCAAAGGAATACTGTAGGCCATGGCATATTTTACATATTTCAGTTTTATCTTTGAAAAATCCATATCCTTTCTCAACATCCATAAAAATACAAGTGCCGCCAGCGCATTAATCCAAAGCTCACCAATAATTTTCCCCATATAGGCTGCATGACCTTGTTTTTGAACATAAAGAATTCCAGCAATAGCTGCAAAAAACTTTGCATACTGAACTATTACCTGGGCTAAAGACATTTCCTTGCTCTTTTTTTCTACCACCCTGATATGTACATAGATATACCAAACAATATTGGTGTAGGTGTATAGCAGAAGGAATAACAACAAATGCTCCGGTAGATTAATCCAGGCGCAGATTGTTTTTTGATTCAAGACAATCAACAGAGAAAAAAATAAAAACAGAGCCGTAACTGAAAGCAATATCGTTGCTAAAAAGCCTTTTGTCTCTGCTTCGGGCTCTAAAAAATATCTGCTGATAGAACCTTCCAGGTTCAAAGATAAAAGGATTGTGGCAACAAGGGTATAACTTAAAAAAACATTGGTAATTCCATAATCTGCTTCAGACAAAAAATAAGTCATAACAGGCAATGAAATAATTCCCAATCCCTGTACAAGCAAGGTTCCTGAAAAATAAAAACTGGCATGTTTAAAGCTCTCAAAAAAAGCGAATCCCTTCAACTTTGAATAGCTTGAAAAAAACATTTTTTTCACCGTAGTTCTAATTTTGGATTCAGTCTGTCTTGCAAAATTTCAGCAAGAAAAGTCTTTTGTTCGGGAGTAAGGCCTTTCTTATCTTCTTCGGTCAACTCTAATTGTGGAAAGAGATCCAACATGCAATTGATCCGGGCTTCCAGAGTAAAGAACTTATTCACAACGACAATTTTTTGATTTTTCACGATGCAAAAACCCGATTGAAACTGTCCTTTTTCATACCTCAGTTTATATTGCAAGGCTTTAACCACCTCCTCCATTTTTTTTAAAGAGTTCGCTGAAATTCTCATGCAGAATGTTCTTTATAGCAAAAGATGTTTAACTGTAAATCCATGCCAAAATTAAGTTCCTGCTTTACATAAGGATGTTTGGCAGCATAGGCCCCTTTGATTTGGTATCTGAATCCGGCATCAGCAACCATCTGTAATATTTCGTGTAACCGTTGTGGTTCGTCGGGCATGCTGTGGTACTCGATGAACAAGAAGGGAATTCGGGAAAGCAGGTCTGCGCAATCCTTAACAACCGGGTACTCGGCCCCTTCAATATCTATTTTTAAAAAATCAACCTGATTTTTTTCTAAAATATCACGCAATCGTATAGCCTGAACCTGGACGAACTTATGGCCCTGTGAAGACTTTTCAATTCTTCCACCAGCACCGCCTTCTGCTAAAAATTCGAGTATTTCTTCTTTGTACCACACAGCCTGATTGCAGAGCTGTACATCCTTGTAACCAAAGGAATCCACATTTTTTTTCAAAAAACTGAATATGTGTTCATCTGCTTCATAAGCCAGGATCTGAGCCTCTGGATAAAGGTGTTTAAAATAAAGAACACTCATCCCTAAATTAGCACCACAGTCAACAATAAAAGGGTTCTTCTTGCCTGTTAAAAAACGGTACATTTCATCGTCGAAAAGCTCTTCCAGGCAAAGATTAAAAGAGGCATTGTCATGTACATAAATCGTCTTTCCTAAAAATTTAGTTTGCATCGCCTGGTATCTTTTACCGGAAAGCATCAGGTATTTCCCTTTTTTTCTAACAACATCAAGACCTAAATATTTTCGAAAAACGGAACGTATTTGATTTATAAGTGACATTTTAATTTTTTTTCAAAGTTACACTTTTTTAAAAACGAACTACATAAATTTTTTCAAGCCCAGTATACAGAGTATTGCCAAAACTCCTTGTATCAGCGCTAGCTCCCATCTGAGGAGTAATAAATTTCCTATGGCGAACAAAATACTGTAAGCCATACCAATGGCCAACAACCAGGATGCAAAAAGTGGTACTAATTTTTTCAATCTCTGTTCAGCAGAAATTCCCGGCCAAAAACCTTCAGGTTTTACCCTTTCAAAAAAGGTTGTCATTACTTTTTCATCCACGGGTTTGGTCAAAAAAGTAACCAGTATCCAAGCCAGACTTGTTCCTAAAACAGTAATTGGAAAAGCCCATTCTGAATCGGGTGCATTGATATAAAAAATTAATGTCAAAATCACTGGAAAAATCATAGCTACAATTTCTGACCAAGCATTTATTCGCCACCAATACCACCTTAAAATTAAAACAAGTCCCAGCCCAGCACCGCATTGCATGATGAAAGACCAGGCTCCGGAAATTTTGGTGATAAACAAACTCACAACAGCACCTAAAATGGCCATCAATAGAGTGATTAGCCTCGATATAAATATAAAATGTTCATCTTTTGCCTCCGGCCTTAAAAACCTTTTATATACATCATTTACCAGGTAGCCTGCCCCCCAATTTAGCTGGGTAGAGATTGTACTCATGTAGGCTGCAAAAAAAGCAACCAAAAGCAGTCCCAACAGTCCCTGGGGCAAATAATCCTTCATGGCAAAAACATATCCTTTTCTAGGATCTTGCGCATAAGCTATAGCTGTTGAAAGTTTTTTATTTTCATTTTTCTCCTGCATTAAAAATGATCTTATACTTTCTATTTTGCTCGATTCCCTATGTAAATCCTTATTTTCAATTCGTGTTTGTACTTCATCCGGGCTGCCAATAAAAAAAGCATCATTGAGTTGATAGGTTTTTTTTAATTGAATCATATCTCTTTTCAAATCATCTGATTCCAAATGAGGCGGTATGGCATAAAGGACGATGCAAGCCAATCCAACTATAATCCAAGGCCAGGGACGCAAACAATAATGTGCAATCTGAAAAAATAAGGTAGCCTTAAAGGCATCTTTTTCAGATTTAGTGCTCATCATTCTTTGTGCTATATATCCTCCCCCTCCGGGCTCAGCTCCAGGATACCAACTGGCCCACCATAAAAGGGTTGTATAGCTTAAAAAAGTTATCCAACTCAGGGTTAAACTTGCCTGTACACCTTCCTGCCTTCCTACCTTAGGCAAAAAATCTAGTGCCGCAGGATCAATTTGTGATACTTTGTCTTTCAATCCGGCCAAACCACCAATTTCCTCTGATTGCACAACAAAATAAGCCAAAACAATACAGCCAACCATAGCTATAACAAATTGAATGGCATCGGTAACGGCAACTCCCATCAACCCGGACAAGGAAGCATAAATAGCAACCAAAACCATCAAGGCGCCTGTTATCAGGGCTGACATATAAAAATCATAACCAAATAAAACCTGCAGCAGGGTCATCATTGCTACATTTACCCAACCCACTATCATGATATTCATAAACAAACCCAGATAAATAGCTTTGAAGCCCCGCAAGAAACTTGCTTCCTTTCCACTGTATCTCAATTCTATAAATTCTGCTTCCGTCAGCACGGCACTTCTCTGCCAAAGTTTAGCAAAGAAAAAGGTCGTTAACATCCCCCCTGCCAAAAAATTCCACCACAACCAATTACCAGAAATGCCTGTTTTGGAAACTATTTCAGTAACAGCAAGAGGGGTGTCTGCTGCAAATGTGGTTGCCACCATTGATAATCCAGCTAACCACCAGGGTAAATTTCTCCCCCCTAAAAAAAAGCTTTCCAAATTTTTACCAGATGATTTTGTATACAATAGGCCAGAAACTACAGTTAGCAGCAAAAAAACAAGAACGACAATCCAATCAATATTTGTTAACATAGGAAGTGTTTAAGTTAGATCAACCATCTAAAATACCTATATTTGAATAAAATACGATTGAATTCTGCAATTTATCTCACGAGAGAAATCGAATTATCATGAACCATATTCCAAACGCAAATGATTTGTTGCGCGTTCAACAGTTGATTCAACCCTATATCTTAGAAACACAGGTATTACAACATCCAGATATTGATCGGCATTGCGGTTGTAAAGTTTTTTTTAAATGTGAAAATTTTCAACTGGTTGGAGCTTTTAAAATGCGTGGAGCTAGCGCTGCAGCTCTATCAAGAACAGAAGAAGAACTGAAAAAAGGTCTGACAACCCATTCTTCGGGAAACCATGCTCAGGCCGTTGCACGCATTGCCAGAGAACTACAAATTCCTTCCTATATCGTCATGCCTAGAAATGCTCCACAGACTAAAAGAAATGCAACTCTTTCCTATGGGGCCACAATTTTTGAGTCAGAAGCAACCACTGCAGACAGAGAACGATTGGTTGCTGAGGTGATTTATAATACAGGCGCCTATTTTATTCACCCTTACAACGATTATGATGTAATATCTGGGCAGGCCACTGTTGGAATGGAATTGTTAAAACAGGTAAGCGATCTTGACTTTATACTGGCTCCTGTAGGTGGTGGTGGTTTAATCAGTGGTACGGGATTGAGTTGTTCCTATTTTTCACCTAAGACCCAAGTGATTGGTTGTGAACCAGAACAAGTCTCGGATGCCTTTTTGTCACTTCAACATGGACATATTGTAGAAAATAAAACAACAAACACCATTGCAGATGGGCTCAGGACTACCATTCGGGATAAAACCTTTCAATTAATTCAAAAACATATTCAAGAAATCATTTTGGTTTCAGAAGAAGAAATCATTTCTGCCATGAAATACATTTGGCAACAACTCAAAATTATCATTGAACCTTCCTGCGCTGTACCTTTTGCCGCTTTATTGAAGGAAAAAGAAAAATTTAAGGGGACTAGGGTTGCCATAATTATTACGGGAGGTAATGTAGACTTAGATGCCTTACCTTTCTAAAAAAAAGGAGTGCAATACCCTTTTGATATGCACTCCCTAGAATCACGCTATGCTACAAATGAAAGTAAGATTTCTCTTACCTATTGATGATGTAGAATAGATATTATACCCCTACTTTATTATTTTATTTTTTCAAATCTTTTTAAATCAAATCTTTGCGTTCTTGACTTCATCAGGGCAATGATTTCTTCATCATTTTGAAACTGATTTCCCAAATCCACAAAATGAACAGCCAATTGTTTATAGTTTTTTGTCATTAAATAAAACCAAACCTGATTGTAGTCTAATTTTTCAAATACAATAGATTGGTTATCAATATATTTTTGTTTGTTTTTTTCAAAATCACCTGGCATATCAGTCCAGTGCATATTCGGATTACAATGATGGCCAATATGATAACCATCGTTAAAACAGGTTTTATTGTAGGTAGAATTAATACAGGTTATACTACTCTTGTAGTCGTTGTCGGGTTCATTTTGGTCTACAAAAGCATGTTGCGCCCAGTTTCCCATCATCATAAAAGATCTGATAAAAAGTACAGGTAAGATAAAAACCGTCAAGGTGGCATAAAAATTTATGAAGCACATCGCAAGACAAAAGGACCAAAAAATAAATTCCCCCTTAAAAGACATCCATTGAAAATGAGTTCTGGTTTTTTTATTTTTTGTATTGAAATATAAAAATAAATCAACAATACCAATGGTCATGAATCGAAACCAATAATAGGCAAAGCCTCTCAGGCTGTCTCTTTGAAATGGCATGGTAGAGCTTCTATCTTCTGGCATATTTCCCTCAGAGGGATGCATTCCAATATGATGTGAATAGTATAAAAGAGGTGATTGTCCCATAAAAGGTCCAATAAGCCAAGGGATTAAACCTGATAATTTTTCATTTTTAAAGAATGGTCTATGACTGGTATTGTGAAGCATGAGGGTAAAGGGTCCCATTTGTGTTGCTACGATCAACAGATGAATGGCAACATGCAGATACCAAACATATCCGTTTGTTATGCGTGCATAAAATAAAAAAGTAGAAGGTATCAACGTAAAAAACAAGAAGAGATTTAAATAAACAAAAGGAAGATCTCTTTCGTCTTTGATAAATTTTAAAAAAAATCTGTCGATTGATTTTAATTCTTTTGCAATAAAAATGGGATCATTTGTTCCTGAAAAATTTTTCATCTTACTCTTTTAATCTTTGATGTAAATAAATACGATTTCCCCCTAAACGGCAACCTGATAGTCTCGCAGTGCGTCATTTAATGAGGTTTTTAAATCTGTACTTGCTTTCCTTTTTCCAATAATTAAGGCACAAGGAACTTGAAAAGATCCTGCCGGAAAGTTTTTTGTATATGCGCCTGGAATGACTACTGATCTTTCGGGAACATAACCCCTGTATTCTACAGGTTCATCTCCAGACACATCAATGATCTTCGTTGATTGTGTCAGTACGACATTTGCGCCCAATACAGCCTGCTTTTTAACCAAAACACCTTCAACAACAATTGACCTGGAACCAATAAAACAGTCATCCTCAATTATTACGGGAGAGGCTTGTAAGGGTTCAAGCACGCCTCCTATGCCAACACCACCACTTAGGTGAACATTTTTACCAATCTGTGCACAAGATCCCACTGTTGCCCAGGTATCTACCATGGTTCCACTATCAACATAGGCGCCAATATTTACATATGAGGGCATCATTATTACCCCTGGTGCTAAATATGATCCGTGTCTGGCAATACCGTGAGGAACCATTCTTACACCCAACTCTTTAAACCCTTTTTTTAGAGGTATTTTGTCGTAAAACTCAAATGGGTCAAGATGAAATGTTTGCATTTCCTGAATAGGGAAATACATGATGACCGCTTTCTTCACCCAATCCTGAACTATCCAATCGTTTTCAAGAGGAATTGCAACCCTTAATTTTCCTTGATCTAAAAGTGAAATTACCTCTCTGATTACAGCTTTTCCGTCTTCTGTTTTTAGCAAATTACGGTCTTCCCAAATTTGTTCAATTTTTTCTTTCAATCCTTCCATAATCCAATTCGATTTCGTAGCAAAACTACATATAAATTTTTTCTTTAGAAGAAATTATGAAAAAATCATCCCAACTGTTGATGAAAGTATATATGTTTACTTTGCTCGATAGGCAACAACAAAAGTATTCTTATATACCTTTTTCTGACCATCTGGTTTTAATAATTCTGTAACTAAAATATAGGGCCCAGTCAAAGCTCTTTCTCCTTTTCCATTTAACCCTTCCCATTGAACGATTCCTTCTTGCATCAACAATTCATTTTGAAGTAAATTTACCACAAATCTGCCTTGGGCATCATAGATGTCCATGGAAGCAAAATAGCCCGGACTATCCGTGTTATACTCAATTACGAGAAAATCCTCAAAACCATCCCCATCCGGAGAGAAACTCAGATTAGGAATTTGAATGAAAGGATCTCCTGATCCCTGAAATTCTACGGCAGATGAATTGATATAAGTAGGCGTTCCATAAGCAACAGCTGCTGCTGCTGAATGCCAATTATCTTTGGCATTTGTTGGTAAGTTCTGGTTGATTCTTTCCAAAGAAACACCATCCAAAATGTCTAACAAGGCAGAGTGTAAATCCTCACTATAGGTAAAACTATCTATAAATACAGCTGTATTCTGATATGCGGTATAAATCACCAATGTGCCTTGATCATCATCGAAAGAAGGTAAATCAAATGTAACCATTTTATTCAAATCCGGTTGTACCGTTCTTTGTGTTTGGTACTGATTATACACTTGAACCGGATTATCTGTTAAAACAACATATTGATTTGGAAAAATCAAATAATCTGTTTTTATATCATTGGCATCCAGTAAACTTTGTGCATTTGCATTGGAAATCCAAAGATCTCCTAAATTCAAAACCTTGTTTGATTTATTCACCAACTCTACATAATCTTCCCCATAACTTACAGGATTGAATAAAATTTCATTAATAATCAGGTCTCCTGGGTTAATCTGCTCTGGTTTTGCAAATCGAATCTGGTTATTCAAAGCAATTGAATTACCGACACAATCTGTTAACCCATTACTGAGGGTAAGGGTATAGGTTGTTCCGACCTGTAGCGCCAAATCTGTAATAATGCAAACGCTATTGTATCTTGGTCCCTCCAACCAGGCTTCAACTACAGTAATACCGTTGTCAATATCATAATTATTAATCCTGACAGAACTGCTATCACCCATCGCTTCAGAGAAAAAGAGTCTTATTGTATCTCCATTAAATGCATTGAAGGCCGCAAAGGGATAAGCGGTTATAATTGAGGGTGATTGTAGATCTGCCTCATTCTGTACAACTGAATTTACAGATCCCGGCGTTCCTCCGATGGTAGAAAATAAGGGGGGCTGCGCAACAGACTCAGACCAATTTTCCCTTCCTTCACAAGGGCGGTTCGGATTAATTCTTTCCAAGGTCCAACCACCTTCTGCCTTTGAGCTTGTGGCATACCAATTGCTTTCATAGGAGATGGCATCTATTTCTATACGATTTCTATTGTACAGGGTCAGATCGTCCTCAGTAACATTTAAATCGGGAAAAGTTGAAAAAGATAATTGATTGGAAAGTCCTTGAAAACCAAGAGTTCCCCTTTTGTAAATAATTAAATACTCCGCAGGTTTTAGAATATAAAAGGGGAAAATTGCTTCAGAACTTGAGGTGCCGTCTGAAAACACAAAACCTTCCAGATTAATATTTTTATTGGACCTGTTATACAATTCAACAAATTCTATTTCCGGTAATC
>CAZNNX010000057.1:0-6083 GCA_964574485.1 uncultured Saprospiraceae bacterium
CCACCTGTCTAATCTGTGGAATACCTGAGGCTAAACCTTGAATAGTTCCGGCTTGCAGAGCATGTAAAAGATGTTCGTCTCCGTTTCCATTATCCACCCAGGTTGCACTTACACTTTGCGTGGCAAAATGCAATACCCTTGGCATTCTTTGTGCCTGACCTCTTAAAGTTGCGCGCATCCAAAATTTTCCCGCTGGTAATATGCTATGATTTACATCTATCTGCTTGGGCAGTTCGACCTGTAAAATTCCGGAATTCAATAATAAATTGGTGCTATCTGAGAGAATTTGACTTTGTGAAAATATTTTCCATTCATCCTGTTCCAAATAAGACCAGATTAATTCGTTAATTGGATTTAATTGGGTATTGCTACTTCCAGAAAAATAATCTTGATTCTCTTTCAATTGGATTGATAAAGACAGGACAGTTCCTGGAACAGCTTTTTCAAAACCTAAATACAAGTAAGCATCCTCATCATAGGCCGGCAACAAAAGTCTGGAAACAGGTTTACCAGCCTGAAAAACAAGTTGTTTGCCAAAAGGATGAACATGGTACAAATTTTCATGAGGTTGATTTACAGACTGTAAGGTGCCCACAGACAAAATATTGATTTGAGCGCTTGCTTTGTAATTCAAACTGATAGATCTTGCTACCGGTGTCCATGGTTGATTGGGGAAAGGCAATTCTTCTCCTCTTCTTTTGGGATCTGTGTTATGGGTAATCACCTTTGTATAGGCCTGTGTATAATCTTGATGTCCAAAGCAAAAATGAGGATTACTCAATTCCATTTTAAAAAAACCTGCCTGTGTATCTATGGTATAAGGTTGATTGGCCTCAAGATGCAGATTTGGTTTCATTTGAAAAGACTTCAAAGGGAAACGGGTAAAGCAAGTTTTAGAGCTGATTTGCTGCTTATCAGTTTCATCGGGTTGAAACAAAGAAAACTCCTCAGCTTCAGAAGATTCGGGATAAAATTTACTCTCAGAAAGCGCTGAAAATTTAACCTTAAATGATTCGTTTTGTAGGGCCAATCCATACTCTTTGAAATAGCCCTTCAAACCCTTTTTATTTTCGGGAAGATTATGCCAATCTATCTGAATTTCCAAATCAGTCAGTTCTTTTTTAAACAGTTCAGATTTCCCTATCAAAAGATAAGATCCCAATTGGGGTATTGCCCCAAAAGGTTGAAATGGAATACTGCTCTCTATGGCTCCAAACTCATTCGACAATTGCATTTTACGGATTCCCTGAACTTCTACATCCATCTGTATTTTTTTCAATACTAATTCTTTGAGGAAAGAATAAGTGAAAATTACATCTTGACTATTGTGTAGTATTTTCATAACAGGAGAATCCTCCTTATATCCAAGAATATCATCTGGCTTCGTGAGTGGGGCTGCTGTATTTGGCAAGGAAACAAGAAGAATCAATTCATCTTCATTTTTTGATGCCATCAGATCCGTTTGCGCACCTTCAATCCACTGGTCATTTGAACTAAACAAAACTTTCAAACTGTTTCTAAAAATTTTAGCAAAGGTATCTTCTCTGGATAGTTCTTGATTTTTGCTAATATCTTTAATCAGCAAATTTAAAGTATGCATGGATTTTTTCTCAAACTGCATATTGATTTTAACAATACGATGCCCCTCTTCCATTTCAAGAATAGGAGAAGAAATAGCCCAACCTATTTCTGCATTCACCATTTGTCTGTCAGCGACGGGTTTTTCCAGTAATTCCTCCCCAAAAAGAGGCCAGGATTGCAATCCGTTTTGCAAAGATTTCCCTAATCCATCTGCAGAGTTGGCATAGGGAGCAGCGTACAAATTAGTGATTAATTTATAAGAACTACCAATTCCAATTTTGGGATTTTTGGAAATAAACAAGGTTTTTATATCAGACAAAATAGATTGACTAACCCAAAGATCTTCATCGGTTTGATATTGTACAGAATTTCCTTTTGAATCAACCCCAGCAGACAAAAGCGTTCCTTTATCCAATTTGAAGGATTCAACATGTGGAGAAAGCTTAAAATTTATATGAATTTGATCTGAAACGAAATTTCTCTCCTTCATTTGAAGCACCTGATCATAATAAAAATCAAGATGTTTTTCAGTTATTCCATTCAATTGAAGTTGATTGTGTTTGAATAAATGAACAAAGGATATCAACATAGCCATATCAGGTTTATGGTCGTCTTTTTCTTCCAAAGAATGCTGATAAAATTGAGGGGCTCTCTGTACTAAATAGGATAAAACGCTGTAATAAGTTCGGAACAGAATCCGGAGTTTTTTCATTTCATCGTTAAAACCTTCCAAGTATGAAGTAGAAATGGGTTCAGGATAAGTCAGCGCTTTTCTTTTTCTCCAAATGCTGTGCAAATGATCGTAAAAGACATCGCGGTTATATTTGCCGGAGGGATAAAAATCTAAACTGGCACCGAGAACAAACAGTTCTGCCAAGTTTTTGGACAACTGTTGCTTGATTGCATTTTCAAGCTCATTTTCCAATTCATTTGTTTCTCCGGGTTTTAATTTATTAATATGTAAGGCATGTGTATACCAATCATTGATTGTATTGGACAAATCTAATATTTGGGTATAAATGCCCAGCAATGCCTCTATTTTATCTTCTTTTCTGGCAGCATTTTCAAAATCATTCAAAAAAGTATTGTGTTTGGCTTCGATATGATTTAGATCAGTAGACACAATAATGGCCAGAAAAATACTCAAATCATTATTTAGAATCGAGGACCAATTCCCATCAATACTATTATCAAGGTTAAAAAAATGAACATTCTCAGCAAGAGAAGCCATAAAGGATAACAGGTCAGAACTTGATCTTTCATCTAATTGAAAATAAGAAGGAAGCAAAGCATTCAACAAACGCTCTCTTTGACTACTTCCATTGTATTGAATTGTTTCTGTAAGATTCATATATTAAAATTAGATGTCGGTACCTTCTACTAAATAATAAGGATACACCATATTCTTTCTTGAGTTTACTCCCAAAATATCATAAATGAGTTGAATTTGTATCAACCCTTTATTTTGTTGACTATTGTCAATATCTACAGAGATGAGGCGCACCCGGGGTTCAAAATAAGAAATGGCCGTAGCAATCATATCTTGTATGATTACCTTGGTTGTGTTATTGATATTTTGAAATACCTGCGATTGTAAATCACATCCATATTCAGGATTCATAATTCTTTCCCCTGGTGTTGTAGACAACAAAATATACAATGATTCTGCTATATCATCTTCAAAGGAAGATAATTCAAGCCCCTCGGCTTGTTTGGAAAATCTGGGGGGAAAACTCCAGCCTGTACCTAAAAATGATTTTGCGTTTTCTTCCATATGATTTGAGTTAACCTCCGATTAAAACAGTAGGAGCACCTGGTCCAACAATGGCGCCACCATGAGCGCAGGTATCACCAATGCGTGCTGCCATCATATTACAAATAAGTACGGTCGCAGAACCTTTTATCACTGTATCTGGAGGTCCGGTGCAAATGGCCATATCTCCCATTACCACTGCCGGCTTATTTGTAATCAAAACAGTTAGTGCCGTCATGGCCATAACAGGCCCACCCACATGCGGGATAGGCGGCACCGCAGGTGTTACCATTGGACAAAGGTGATTATCACCCATAACTGATGCTGGTAGTGACATATTAATTAATTTTAACAATTCCTCCTTTAATTTCACACATTCCTCCACCCTCTAACTTCGCTGTAGCTGATCCCTTCAACTCCAATGTTGTACTTCCTTCCCCTTTTAAAGCCATCCCTTTCATTTGCAAATTTCCTGTTGCCTCTATTTTGGTATCAGCCGTTGATTTTGCTTCTATATTACTTGTTGCTTCCATTTTAATATTCGAAGCTGCTTTCAAAATAATATCCTTGGCAGAATCCAACAAAATTCCGTCTTTGCTTAGTATGATTTTATTTGAATTAGACTTATCCTCTATCGTAATTTGTTTTTCCTTATCATCAATGATAACTGTGTTATTCTCAGGAGTTATCAATTTGATAATGCAATCCTTATCATCAAATTCAAGTCTCATCTTTCCTTTCTGAAGGCTAATCGCCTTAAACTGATTGGGATCAGCAGGATCGTGTTTTTCAGCTGTGGTAATTTTTCTTTTACTTGAATACAAAGAACCTAAAATAACCGGAAAACTGGGATCATTATTAAAAAATCCGAGCACCACCTCATCTCCTACTTCTGGATAAAAAACAAAGCCAGCTTCTTCTGTGGCATAATAATGAGACATTCTGGCCCAAACACCATCTCCTTCTAAATTATCTATTATGGGAATGTTTACCAAAACTCTGAATTCTCCATCTGGATCTTCATGAATTTGCTTCACGAGTCCGTGATGGATCCCACTTATGCCGGGTAAAAATCCACCTGCCAATGGCGCATGTGCATCATGATTTTTTTCCAGGTAGGGTGTGGAATCTAATCCCAATCCAATTTCAGTAATCCATTGTCCCCGATCAATTACTTGTTTTAACTTAGTAACATAGCCATCTCCCACAAAATTTTTACTTAACCCAAACAGCTCTACAGTTTTACCTAAAATATCTTTTGCACTCCCGTAAAAACTGACAGTACCCTTCATTCTGGAAAGATAAGCCCTTTGGTAATTTGCATCGGCATAAGCCTGGATAACATCTTTGCTCACCTCTGGCGAGGTCAACACTTGGTGTTTAGGCTCTATTACCTTTGAAATTTTACTGCTATCCAGTGCCCCATGGCTATTTACTGTTGGTTTTTTCCCATCCGTTTTCTCTAGGGCCTGCTTTGTCGGATCCCAATGTGAAGCTTTGATTTCTGAATATTGAAAAGTTGAATCGATATGTAAATCCATATCTATCAAATCTTTTCCATAGGAGATTATAAGCTCAGATTTCTCGGAAACAGCCGGTTTTTTGATGGATACTTTTCCGGCCTCAACAATGGCAACCAATCCATTCACCTCGGCGCGAGACATAATAAAATCCCAGTTGGAAGCATGGTATTGAATCAACTTTTTATGGGTGGCCGTAGTTGCATCCACATCTGCAGTTAAACCATCTGCTTTGACAATCTCTGAGATGATATCAGAATCCTTTTTTTCTAAGAACACCTTATTTTTTCTTCCTACAGTAAGTTTTAATGCCTTATCCTTACATTTTAATATGAGTTGAGATCCTCCAGAGGCAGAATGTTTAATCCCCTGTTCTATAATGATACCTTTAAAAATAGAACTCTCCTTGCCGGGTCCGTAACCAGCCTTGATTTCGATTTCTTTTCCAGGTTCAAAATTTGCATCCTCGCTATGTTCAAATTTCTGTGTTCTTGTGTCTCCATCATGTAAGGCAATTCTAGCCACGGGAATTTTATTAATTTCTTTACTAATCTCCACTTTTATAATAAAATGAGATTTGGGAATTTCTTTTCCTGCGATAAGAATGATTACCGATAGGTAACCACTTGCCATTCCTTTTATTGGAGAATCTGCCATTTTACTTCGATTGTCTGTATTCCAACTCTTCTAAAGCCCTTTTCACAGCCTCTCTGATGATCATTTCCCTGTCAGATCCTGAAAGTCCTGAGCGGGAAGTTACTTTTTTATCTGAACTTGATTTGGATTGTTCTTTTACAGTTGTTTCAATATTCAACTCTTTGATTTCGACAGGCATGCTAATTTAGTTTAAGAACCATATAAGGCTTGGGTGTTAGAATAAGAAATTTCAATTTCTTCTGTAAATAATTCTTCAGCGGTAGAGTTTAAAGTACCAAAGCTCTGCTTTACAGGATATGCATCGTACACTGTAACGGTATGAAGAATGTAAGGTTTCCCAGAATCGGAGGATAGGTTGGGATGATATATAATGATTTGTAAATTTTTCTTCTCTATGGGTTTATCCCAATAGGCCATACTATGCATCGTGTCTTTGATCCATTTGGTCCATTTATCTGTATCCGGATTTGCATTTATTGGACGAAAAAGCCTTTTAAGAACAATATTAGGATTTTTCAATTGTTTGGGCAAATCGATAGGATAGTTGTACCCTCCTTCATTTTTAGAGTCAG
>CAZNNX010000057.1:6093-17721 GCA_964574485.1 uncultured Saprospiraceae bacterium
TTGTTGTGCCAATCTTCTACTGAATCAAAGGAAAGTGTATTGTTTAATCCGACCGTTGAGGCAATTTGATTGAGAACAGAACCACCACCTTCTCCTATGTCATTTGGGTTGGCTTTATTCTTATTTGATAAATCTTCGGAAATATTGTCAAATATTTCCACCGAAAAATAGAAGGAGGGAATGGGTGAAAATTCGGGTTTATTACTTGAAAGCAAAGTATCTAAACCCATGGATACCGCTGAACCTAAAATTCCTGAACCTAAACCAAAACTCATATCATTTTATTTACAATCATTAAAAACCAATTCCACCATTTAAATCTACTCCCAAAGAGCCGGCAATAGAACCAGCGGCTCCTGCCAGGGCACCCGCTAATGATTCCAGATACCATGCTCTTCCCACAAATTCAATTTCTTCTATGGCAACTTCTGAATCAGATTCAGCATCCAAATTGGAAGGTATTACTTTGGTTAAAAAGCATTGTTCATACCTCCATATAAATTGCGGAACAATATTATGATCCATCATAGCAATAATGATGGGTCTTCTCTGTGTATATTTACGATCCTGCGCAATTTCTTTAAACCAGGTATTTGCATTTGTATCCCCAGCAAACATACCTTTTTTGAGAGTTACACGACTATAGTTGATTAAGCCTGGTACTCTTTCCTTTCCAAAAAAAGGAGAGTTGCCATCGCGAAATTCAATTACCCCAACTTCTGCTTCTAAACCCTCAACCCCTTGAAAACCTAATTCAGTTCCTCCGATCATTACATAAAAATGAAACCTTGCTATAGGCCAACCAGAGGCACACACCCCTAGCATACCCAACACCTTACTCATCAAACCACCTTGTCCAGTACTGCTTCCATTATTACCAGCCAGACCATGCAGTGCACCTGATTTTACATTTCCACTCATATTTGCCAGCTGCTGCTTGAAACGATCTGGATTTTCCCATTGATATCTTGCTTGTTGTCCAGCCGACAAACCATATAAGGCATGCGTTTTAGTACCGGTAACAGGATTATTCTCCAATTCTTCCAATCTCCTTACTGTAGGCAATAATAAATTTCTAAAATTAACTCTTTGACCTCTGGCATTGGTTTGAGCACCTACACCACGTTCTGAAGTGCCTGCCTTTCCATGCAAAGCACCCATAGAGCGAAATCCAGACCTACTTTTTAATGTTTGCCATTGTTGGGTGAAATCTGTCTTGAATCTTCCATCGGCAAAACTAAATGCACCCAAACCACCTATGCCCACGATCCCTGTTTTGGCACTATAATTCCGAAATGCAGGGTTCCTTCTCAGATCTTCTTGTAATTTGGTCCGATCTGTTTTGAATGCGCCATTTGTAAAAGTAAAACCACCCAAGCCTCCAACTCCTGCTTTTCCATACAGGGCATGTGTATGACTTCCTGAAACAGGATCATTTTCAAGGGCTCTCAACCTTCTGATAGTTGGGTCCAATAAAAAATCGTAACGGGTAATTTGTCCGGTATATGGATTTGTAAGTTGAATTGAATCTCTCAGGCTGGCTCCAGCCAAACCATGTAGATTATGTGTATGAGACCCCGAAACGGGATTGTCTGCAATACGTGATAATCTTCTGTGAGTAGGTTCCAATATATTTTCAAACTTTACAGTTTTTCCTGTTTTTTGATCCCTATGCTCAAATGTCCTTCTCACCAAATTATTTGTATGAACAGGGTGAGGGAGCATTCCTTTGTGCGGAACCTCAGCTTGTTTCTGTATTTTTTTTATTGTAATTTGCTTTCCTTGAGCATCATAGGCATAACGGTAGACAAAACCATCCGCAGGACTCAAAATTCCGGGGACAACTGCAGGATTGCTTGGGCTATAGTCTTCAGGATTTACCTTAGATTGTAAGGGCATTTACAGAATATTTACAGTGTGATCTTTCCAAAAAAAATGATAAAATTAATTTCTCCCAATTTAATAATTTCTACATACAATAAAAAAAAACCCGATAAGTTTTTACTTATCGGGCTGAAATTAAATTCTATTTCTTAGGCTGTCATAGACCAAGATTCACAACAGAATTCCAATTCTTCGATAGCTGGTTCAGAGTCAGCTTCAGCATCAAAACCTGTTGGTGTAAATTTAGTTACAAAAGCATTTTCCAAAGTCCAAGAGAACACTACTGTAGCAGACTCATCCATAAGTGAAATGATTACAGTGCGGCGGTTGGAATGTTGGTGATCCAATGCTAATTCTTTGTACCACTGATAGAGGTTATCATCAGTTGTAAACATACCTTTTTTCAAGGTGATGTTAGAATAAGAAATAAGACCAGGTCTTTTGGTTTTGAAGAAATTAGGTGAGTTTCCAGCACGGTATTCCATAACTGAAATTTCTGATTCCAATCCTTCGCAAGCCTGAAAACCTAAAGTATTAGGTATGCTGTCTATCTCCACTTGGAAGAAAAACTTGGGCAAGGGCCATTCAGTTGTTGCAGACATGTTATTATGATTTTAAATGTTTTTTAATAATGATTTCTAAATAAAATTATTCACCACCAGGCATTTTCTGTTGGAAAGTGATTACAATGAATTCAGCAGGACGAGAGATTGCTACTTTCACAATTACTTTCATGTAACCATCCAATACGTCTTGAGGAGTCATTGTGGTTCCTAAACCCACCTCAACCTGATAGGCCTGATCTTCAGTAGCACCAACGAGAGCACCACCCTGCCATTGTGAACGCAAAAAAGCAGAAATCATTGATTTTACAGCCAACCATGTATTGGCGTCATTTGGACGGAATACAAAAGGTTCGCAAGCAAATTTAACAGACTGCTCAAGCATGATCATCGTACGACGAACATTAACATAACGCCAGTCTTGACTGTTTCCATCTAAGGTTCTGGCTCCCCAAACAAGGGTACCTTTTCCTACGAAAGGACGAATTGCATTGATTGCCTTTCCGTTTAATGGTAAATTTAAATCTTCTTGCTCAGCAGCAGATATGTTAACGCAAGGTCCAGTCACAGAAGAAACACTCACATTGGCAGGCGCTTTGAATACACCTACTGTGCTATCAACCAATGAGTAGATACCTGCCACAGCACCAGAAGGAGGCAAGATATTTAACGACTCACGCATTTGGCCTAAAATATCATTAAATATTGGGCTTACTGCTTTTAAAACATTACTTACAGAAGTTACATCTACAGTACTGTCAGAGATTTTATTGATTTCATTTTTGATCAATTCTCCTTTTTCAGCTTTAACCATTCCAGAAGAAACATTTTCATCCACTTCTTTTGTTAAAACTTCAATCAAACCTTCGGCATTGCTTACATTCGTGTAATCAAATTCATCTGGTTGAACAACAGTAGTTTTTAACCAAGGATAATAAGCTGCACCAAAATCCAGGAAATTATTTCCAAAAGACTCACGGCCTCTTGTTACGATATCATCATCCAAAAGAGTTCTTGATTTATGACCATTCCAGATATCCAAAATGGCAAAACGACTTCTGGTGTCAGCACCACAATGTTTCAACATAGCCTGATAAACAGAAGAGCAATCTCCTTCTTCAAGAAGTACTGCATCTGGTACAACTAGCATAGTAGGTTCTTGCTCCTTGAGAAGCGCAGTAATACCACCGCCATTTTCAGCACCAATAATAGTTTTAGCGCTTACTTCATCGCTGTAGTTACCAACTGAAACCACATAACATGTACCACCGCCATTCGCATAAAATAATTGAATACTGCGGAACAACAAATAAGAAGAACCGGGATTGATATTTACAGAATAACCATCACCTTCAGGTTCTACTGTAAACAAAGTTTTGGGAGCACCCCCAAAATAAGACAAATACTCCACAAGAGAAGAAATTCTCATGGGCGTGTTCAACAGACTTCTTTTGCCTGCCATCGCTTTTTGGGTATACCCAACAAAAGCGGGAATCGCCGTACCTACTGCTACCACCGAATTGGAGAAAGCACTTTTCTCTTCGATGTACACACCAGGTGTTGCATACTGTTTAGCCATAATTTAATTTTTTTGATTGATTTGAAAAAAATAATCCTAAAGATAATTCATTGTTTTTCTTGGATTTTTACATTAAAAAAAAGCAATAAATAAACCCTTAGGCTCTCTACAAATATAACAATATTTCTGAAATAAAGTCATGATTGCCATTATTTTCCTTTTTTAAAATTCCTTTCGCTGAGGGAATGGGTAAATCTAAAATAGATTCTACCTGATTACGTCCTTTTAATGTTTTTAATTTGTAACGAAGGCTTTGATTTTCCTGAAATGGGATGGCTTCCACGGAAGTGAATACCAGCTGCTTAGACCCCTGATCTTCCAAAAAAATATCAGGTCCTTCAAAAACAGGCGCAACTGCATTGTTAATACAGTACAAATCGAAATCCATATGCTGCGTGATGGCAGGATTCATCTCATGAAAAATATACTTCCAAAAAACAGATCTTGATTGAAACCTGACAAAAAAATCTTTTTTCACAACAGGTTGACCTTCCTCCAGAAGAGCATAGGCTCCATTTTCCTTAGGGTCAAAATAAAAATCTATACAGGCAAATACCTTTTTGGGTGAATCAGGACTCATATAAAAGCTCATTTCTTCTAAACCATCCAATTCCAAACAATACTTCCCAGCAGGTTCATCTGTCAATTGTATAAAACAGGATTGTTGCCCAGAATGAAGTTGCTTATCAAAAACTATCTGACCTTCCTGATTCCGAACAGTCAATTCAATATCATCAGATTGTGGCTCTTGAAATCTGTATTCAAACATAGGACCAGAAAGAGGCAGTCTATCCAATTTTCTAACATAATAATCTGCAGAAAGGCTCATCGATTCTTCATCTAGCTTATCCTCTGTCCTATTGGTTAAATGGTAGATAAAATCACCAAATTCATAGGGCAATTCAGTATAATTTAAAAAATCCGTATCCTGAATACTCATCAAAAAAGACAATTTCATTGGTTCTTTCAAACTCTTTAAAGGCGAGCCTGAAGGTCCAGATTCCCCAAAACCTATCAATAAAGTCGATCCCTCTACGATAGCCTTCAGTTGGTATTGTTTCAATCGGATTTGGGTTAATCGATCGGGTACAATTTCAAAATTTTTTAATTTGCCGAGTGCAAAATATTCATGTATAAACTCCACCTTCAACAATTGTTGATATTTGGATTGCAAATTCAGTTCGATAAGATGTTGGGTGGGTTTTTTCGTACTCATTTGTTAAATTTTTCGAATGGAACTAATTTCTGGTGCAGGAAGCTGGTGCTCGATCGGAATTGTTTTAATACGATATAAAACAGAGGGTAAATATTTTGCCCCTAAGCCACTCCAAACATTACTCTGATCTTTGAGATCCAAACTAACCAACTCTGCCGATATCTTTTCGATCAGACCTGTTAGTGCTGCCGTATTCTGGGGGGTAAAAATACCCTGTCTGCTTTGAAAAAAAGCAATGACTGAACTAATAAATTTCAATCCTTCAGTATAGTTTTCATTACTGAAATAGGCAGAAAAAAGAAGATATATATTCACCTCTACAGGCGGACTTACTTTTCTAAAGCCTCCACCAGAGGTAGTTTGATATGAACCAGTTGCACTTTTTGATTTATCTGTTTCTATTCCTGTAAGGGTGACAATAATTTTATCTGATTCCTGTATTGCCATAGAACCATCTGCATTCACCAAATGAGACATCATCGCCTTTTCTTCCGTCAGCTGATGTTTGGAACTTAAAAAATTATTTAATTCTCCAACAATTGCAGGTATAATTTCATGAATCATAGGTTATGGTCTTTAGTCTTCTTTAGGTTTTTCTTCTTTTTTTACCAATGTTTTAATAGAAATAGCGACGAAACGCATGATATATATGCAAACGAAAGAGGTGAGATAACCTGTGATATACATCCAGAATATATAATTATTTTCCCCCTCGGTAAGATTCACTACTTCCCTGGTATATCCAAAAAACCATAGAAAAACAATGCCAAGGGGTAGAGAGGCAAACAAAGCGATGATGAACCAAATAAATTCCCGCGCAACAATTTTTCCCATATTCTTAAATTAAGGTAATTTCTCCCTACTCTTGGCTAGAATCATTGTTGAAAGCCAGGTGAGTAAAGCTCCCAATATCAATCCAACCAGCAGAGAAGCAAACATATTTTCAAATAGACCCATCCAGGATCCCAACATCAGTATAAATAAGGTAAAAATCAATAAATAGAAAATCCGAAAAGCTCCGGAATAAAACATAATATCCCGCACTCTCCAATCAAATAAGGAATAAACAAAGGCAATCGTCAACAGCAACGTAATACAAAAAATACTACTAAAGATCAATTTACCATATCTTTTCAATTGGTAAGCTATTGTATAATGTATTTTGTTACTCTTTTTGATTTTAAATATTTTTTCTGATCCAGAATCTTCATCATACATTTTTCTTGATGCAACCTGATTTTCTATTGTATTCCACAATTCTGTATAACCATGATCATAGCTGAGCGCCCAGATTGAAATTCCTCCCATTTGCTCGTCAAGAATCCTTTTTATTTTAACAGCCAGGGTGGTTGAATTATCAAAGAAGATTTCCTGAACAGGACCTAAACTATCTGAAACAATTGCAATCAAGGATTGTATTTTTTTGTTGTAGGTGACAGTGGCCTGTCCTCCCCTGATTAAATTTCTTATCTGTGCATAACTAAGATAACCTTCAAAACCTCTACCATCTCTCAAAGACCATACAGAACCATAGTTGGGTAAGCCCATAACCAAACTGGATTGATTCTTCTTACCCATTTTATTTCTGTACTTTTTAAATGCATGTATTAAATCCTCAGCCAAGCTGTCCTGGTTTGAAATAACTCCACCCATACCATTAAAAAGATCCAACTCGAAAACGGGAACTGTATCCCATTCAGGCTCAAACAAATAAAAATGCACCTTTTTCTGTGGCTCATAATACTTCGCCAAAGCAACTTTACAAGCTGTTCTTTTTAGTAATTGCCTTACAAATGGATTATCTAAAATTAAATTGTACAATTGAACAACTCGCAAAACATCACCGAGGTCATAGGGATTATACTCTATATTTTCAATCTTAGATTTCTTGATATAAAAATTGAGGCTGTCTCTCAAACGATTCGTATAATCTTCATTATGCATCAATTCAATCAACCTGATTGTACCCGGTGAATGCAGTACTGAATCGAGATTACTAAATTGCTCATATGAGAGCATTGTGCCTCTGTAAGCGGCATCATTTTTAAACAAGGGAGCCAATGGAATTTTGGAAACACCAGTAGGTTTTAAATGAAAATTATACCCGGAAATGATGAAAAAATCAACCCAATTTTGTAAAAATCCCAGATCATAAATATTTTTTTCATCAGATAAGGGTAAGCTCAGCGCAACGGTGGTATTGGGATTGTTTTCCCTCAATTGAAAAGACAATTCCCTAACAAATTTTTCAAAAGCATCCTTGTATTCTATGGGGAGTTCTTCAAAATTAATTTCTATGCCATCACCCTGGGCCTGATTCAGTATTGATTTTAAGCTATCAATCAAATTTCTTTGCACCTTCGGCTCTGAGGTAAAAAATATTTCAGCACATTCAGGATGATGACAAGCAAGTGTTAGTATTACTTTGCAAGAATCTGCATGAGCCATTTTTATCAATTCAGAATTTTTAAAGTTGTACACCGACTCAAAATTCTGATAACCTCCGGTAAATGGATTCAGTTCATAGGCATAAAATGACAGATGTGTAAGTAATTTAAAATTATAACTACGAAAAGACTCTGCCGCCCAGCTAGGATGGGTACCATGAACAATTACATTTTGTTCGTTTAAAATTTCATTTCTGTTTCTGTAAATTTTTCCAGGTTGTTTGTAAAGTTCCTCCATGCCCAAAAGCGGAAAGAATCTTTCATATCTACCCTTATCAATTTTCTTTTGTGCTACTTCAGTAGGTAAGCCCCACCATTTTCTTGCAAGCGTGGAAAATCTTTTTTTATTGATTTCAACTACAACCTTTTGTTCTACTTTTTGATCTTTCTCTCTGATCATTTCCAACCTTTCCTTACGGCTGTAAAATGCACTGTCATGTGTAGTTGTAAAATCTGAAGCCTTTAATTCTACCTTACCTTTGAATGTTCCTTGTGCAAAAAAACAGAGTGGCATCAACCCAAAAAGCTGAAAAAGGAAAAACTTTTTATATGTATTCAGGTACTTTCTCATCAGGGTGCTTTGGATTTATACTTTTGTACCAACATAATTGTGCCATATGAAAGGAAGGCACCCAATAACAATCCTGTAAGCATCATGGTCGCTCTTCCTTCAAATAATCCGAAAAAGGAACTGAGTATGGCAAATAGCACAGCAAAAACAACTAAAAAAATCATTCTGAAATAAAAATGATTAAATAAGGATCTTCTGACATCTATATCAAAAATAGCCATTAAAAAACCGGCGGCAGAAAAAATAAATACAAAAAGAAGAATTGTTAGTATAACCGGACTCCAGGATCTTGCTTTTTTGGAAACTGCCGTAATTTGTTCTAAACCCTGAACTGGCGGTATGTTAATCGTTGTAAATTCTTCTTCAATCAGATCCCACAATTGATCAAATCCCTCATCATAACCTAAAGGCCAGATTCCCACACCTCCCAATCCATAAGATTGGAGAAATTGAAATTTGGTCCTGAAGGTTTCAATATCATCAAATAACAGTTCATTCATGATGACAGAGCGACCCATATTAATCGTGTCAAATTTTTGCCAGACATAGACAAAATAATTGGAATCTATCCTGATTTGATTCAAACTATCTTTCATCCGGTAATTGTATTGAATTTCATTGTAGGGAACATAAGCACTCAGTTCATGCCCACGATCCGTTGTTTTCCAAAGGCTGCCGTAATTTCCCAATGAGAGAATTAATCTGTGCGCGTAAAAACTACCGATTGAAGCAATATACCTTTCTACTACGGAGCGCAGATCTTCCTCAGCAGAAGCAGGGGAATAATTCAAAGGCGAAACAGCTTTCTTAACGAGGCCGGTTGGCTCTTTGGGATCTTTTTGAAAGTCAAATCCCTTGATGATGAAAAAATCAACATCTTGCTGCATTTTAGCCAAATTAAAAACAGAAGCGGGATCATAGGGCGGAACACTTAGGCAAATCGTATAATTTGAATTTGCTTTTCTAAGGCTGAAAGATAATTTTTTAACAAATTTGTAAAACTCATCCCTAAAAATAGGGGGAATTTGCTCAAAATTTATTTCAACACCATCTGCTTTGGCACTATCTAAAATATAAATCAACTGATCAATGAGCTGTTGCCTGGCCAACACATTCATAGGTTCCAAAAAAATGGAATTATTATCTTCGCTATGACTGGTTATGGAAAGGAGCACTTTGCAATCTTGTTCATGCGCTGTGGCAACAATACCCGAGGAAGGATCGCCCGCTCCCAAAAAATCTGAAACTATGAAACTATCCATACAATTTCCTGTATAAGGATCAATATCATAAGAGTAGTAGGAAATAGCTGAAAGTAAACTGTAGTTGTATGCCTTATAGGCCTTCCCATTGAAATGTGGATGCCAGCCGAATATAGTTACAAATTGATCTTCCGTAACTTTTTTAGGAAATCTGTACTTTGAACTATCGATTCTCTTCATAGAATCTATGAGCCTCTGGTATTCAATTTCTGCTTTGATCTGTGTTTCATTGGGTAACATCAGCCATTGGGCAAAAAGATCCACGAAACGTACTTTATTTTCTCGATCCCTTAATCTTTTTTTAACTTCTGCATCTTTGATTAATTCTTCAAGGCTGGGATTTTCATTAAAATTACCCTTTGACAAAGAACGGCTGGGTAGCCTTTTCATATCTTGAACAGTGGTTCTAGCCTTATTTCGAATAGAGGTTTGCTGACCTGATATTTCTTCTCTGACTTCTTCGGAAGCTCTTTTTTGAAGCTTATTGGCAGTTTTGTTGAGGGTACCCTCGGCAGATTTCACAGTTATCTGTGCCTCCGATAATTGGAAGCAGAACATGATTAAAATAAGCCATTTGATTTTATGTGCCAACATTATTCTTCTACGGGTTCGTAATACTTAACTGGTTTTTTAATAAATATTTCCTGTATTCTTTCCCTTTTTATGATTTCAACATTTTCTTTTTTATCCAATTTAAATTTAGCTAAATAAAAATAAACCGGCACCTTGGTGGTTGTATTAAAATTTCTAAGACAAAGTTTAATCTTTTGAAACTTCCCAGCCTTTTGAACAGGAATCGTTCCAAAGAAAGGTGGATTTCTGCTGGACAATTCCAAGGTAGACTTTTCCTTTCCGGGTTCCTGAAAGGAAAACCTGAATCCATTCATCATGGCTTGATCTTTAGTTCCCGGCAATTGGTCTGTCAAACCTTTTGCGTAGGCTATAAGGGGCTCGTTAATACCCTTTAAAACCCAACTTGGGGGTGGATTTGATTTCAATTCTTCATAGGCGCGCAAGGCTGAATTCCCAATTCCAATCCAGTAAACAGCATACTGAAAGGGCTCATTATCAATTAAATTTTCACTTATACAACTATCGGAAATTGATTTGTAATCAAATGCTGCTTTCAAGTCAATTTGTTTTTTGCTGATATCAGGCAACCCTAAAGTATCAATATAGGGTGTTCTTAGCGTATCCATGGTCGTTGTAATGATAATATCCTCCAATATCATGGTGTCAGAACTAAGGAGCCTTGGATATTTCTCTATTCTGATCCTTACATTCCTGTTGCCAATCCCTCTGTTGTTAAAGAAAAAAGTATAATCTCCCGCCTTACTGACTATAAAACCTCCTCTTTCCACTTTCTGAAAACCTTTGGAGACCCATTTGAAAGGAGTACCGGGTTGCTCAATTACAAAAGAAGATAATTTTTTTCCGCCAACTACCTCAACATTCATGAGCAACTCCTCGCCAGATTTCAACTCAAATGATTTGACCAAACTTTTAAACATTTTAATCTCTTCAAATTGGTCGTACAAAACCACTCTGGCATCTAAGGCAGACTGACCCACCAACACAGAGAGGGATAGGCCAAATAAAAGGCTGATAATAAGCAAGTATTTGCCTAAACTTTGCATTTCAGTCGCTTGGGTCTTGATTTAGTTGTGAAAATAAAATGCATTAGAGAACACCTTCACAATTTAATAAGAAATTTATATTTTAATATAAAAAAGATAGGATTTAAATCAGAGTTTTAAAAAGACAATATCTAATCATAAGAGAAACCCATGTTATTACTTTCAGTTTATCTTTTGACAATACTACTATACCCATAATCTTAAAAAAAGAAAGGAGATAAAGCTTAATTCATCTCCTTTCCTACAAATTCAATCTTATCTATTGAAATTATATATCATAATTCAGCACCGGCATCAGCCATTTTTCTGCCTCATCAACCGTCATTCCTTTTCGCTGTGCATAAGATTCTACCTGATCTTTTTCGATATTACCCAAACCGAAGTACTTGGAATCAGGATGTGAAAAATACCATCCGCTTACTGAGGCTGCAGGATACATGGCACAACTTTCTGTAAGAATAATGCCAGC
>CAZNNX010000058.1:0-2216 GCA_964574485.1 uncultured Saprospiraceae bacterium
AATAAAAAGTGAAAAAAGGCAAATGAAAATCTTGTTCATGGAAATCTATTCAGATATATTTGACAATCTTTGAAAAACGGTTCGAAGATATTAAATATTTCTTTGGGTATGTTAACAAATATTAAGATTTAATAAATAATAAATCTTAAGAAGTTTGGAATGGAAATTGCCTTGTATATTTGTATAAATATTTAGTTATGAGAGTTCAACTGATTTTATTTTTTTTACTATGTTTTGGTTTTAAAGCTCAATCCCAGGAAAAGGAAAGAGTCGATTACAAAATCATTTCCATAGGTTTTTACAATCTTGAAAATTTATTTGATACCTTGGACACACCCGATAAGGATGATGCTGAGTTTTTACCTGAGGGAGCCAATCAGTACACTGGATTTGTTTACAAGGACAAATTGAAAAATTTATCCAAGGTAATTTCTGAAATGGCTACAGAATATACTCCGGATGGTTTGGCTTTGTTTGGTGTTGCAGAAATTGAGAATAAATCAGTATTGGAAGATTTAAGTCAGCAACCACTGATTCAGAAAAGAAATTATAAGGTTGTGCATGAAGAGTCTCCTGATAACAGAGGAGTAGATGTGGCTTTGATGTACAATCCGAAGTATTTCAAAGAATTATCTCACAAGGCTATTCCTGTTTTTTTGAAGGAAGGTTCTGGAGGATATTATTCCAGAGATATCCTTTATGTTGAAGGAATTTTAGGTGGGTCAGATACTATCCATGTTTTTGTAAATCATTGGCCTTCCAGAAGAGGAGGTGCTTCATCTATTGAAAAAAGGAATTATGCTTCTTCTCTGGTCAGAAAAGCAGTAGATTCTATTTTCATTGTGAACCCAAATGCAAAAATATTTATCACCGGAGATTTAAACGATGATCCGGTTAATGAATCAGTTAAGGATATTTTAAATGCAAAAGGAAAGGTAGAGGAAGTAAAAAATGGTTCCTTGTATAATCCTATGTGGGATAAATATAAAACGGGAGACGGAACTTTGACTTACAACGACAGCTGGAATTTATTTGACCAAACTATTATTTCAGAATCTTTTTTAAACAAAAGTCAAAAAGGCTTTTTCTTTTACAAGGCTGAAGTATTCAGAAAACCATATCTTCTAAATAAAGAAGGCAGATACAAAGGATCACCCTACAGAACCTATTCTTTTGGGAGATATATTGGGGGATACAGCGATCACTTACCTGTTTATGCTCTGTTTCTTCAAAAGAAATAGTAAAAGGCGTTAATTTGATAAGGCATTTCTTTGTAAACCGAAGTACAGAATTTTATCAATAAATTCAGAGGGTTTATATCCGTTTAGCGCGCATTGGTGAAAAATACAGGTGGCAGGTGTCATGCCAGGAAGAGAATTGACTTCTATTATAAGTGTTTCGACCTGGCCGTTTTCAAAAATCCTCACAAAGGCATCTATTCTGGCATATCCTGTTACCTCAAGTATTTTTGCAGCTTTTTCAAGGTCAGATCTTACTTTTTCAGATACGAATTCTTGAGAAATTCCTTTACAAGCAAATCGTGCAGGTGTAATATTTTGACCTTCTCCTGCTAAAAATTTTTCTTCGAGAGACAAGACCTCTCCACCTGCAAGGGTTTCGGAGGGTTCAAAAATTTCATAGAAAACTTCGCCATTTTGATTCAAATGAGTTAAGAGCCCACCCGTTATTTCTAAAAAATGCAGCGCCCCATTTGCCTGTATCAGTTCTTCAATCAAGGCAAAGTTTTTGGTCGGAAATTCTTCTTTTGATTTGAGTTCAAGCAATTTTATTAACTGATCATCAATTTCTTTTTCTGATCTGAATAGTGCCTCCAGATAGGATTGCAGCTGGATTCTGTTTTTTATTTTTTTCACTGCAGAGCTGCAGCCATCGTCTACTGGTTTGGCAATGAAGGGATACTGGAATAATTGTTCTATCTCAGTTATCGTAGAATTTTTGTTAGTAGCGTAGTCAATTTTTGAAACCAAATGTTGATCTGCTACCAGGAAACCGAATTTTTTTAATTTTTGAAGGGTTTCGAATTTGTTAATGGTAAGCGCTGCAGAATGTGAACTTGAGCCATTAAAAGGTAGCTTGAGTTGCTCCAGCAATTTTTGTAATTGCCCATCTTCTCCGGGCCTCCCGTGAAGGGCAATAAAAACTTGATTTACAATCTTATCAAGCGCACTTAATTCAATTGGTTTTGGTTCAATTTT
>CAZNNX010000058.1:2226-17340 GCA_964574485.1 uncultured Saprospiraceae bacterium
CAAGATGATTTCCTGCGAATTTGCCTATGATTTTTTTACATCTGTTTCTAATCTCAAGGGTAAAGGGATGAACGTAAAAATTCTCTATTTTATCTCTGATATCATCAGCATTATCTTTCAGCAATAAATGAATCGGCAACTGAACAAGGCTAAACTGATTTTCTTCTCCACTTAAAAAAATAGGAATGGCATCGTATTGGTTCGAACTAGATAGTTTTTCATAAATATTTCTTCCACTTTCTACGGAGATATGTCTTTCTGAGGAATAACCACCCAAAATGACGCCAATTTTCTTTTTATCTTGAGCAACGGATTTTCGGTTTTCCAATAGGATCTCAAGGCGTTTTAACAATCCATCATAGGAATACAAATTCATTTGGGTTCTGATTCTTTGAATCAGGGAAGCGTGTATTATGTATGTTAAAAATTGCGAAGGATTTAATCCAATTTCTGCTGCTTGATGAAAGAAAAAAGATGAGGGTAACATTCCAGAGGTAGTATTGGGATCATTTAAGATTATTTTTCCATCCTCTTGAATAAAACCGTCGATTCGGGCATAAACATTAAACTCTATATATTCAAATAGTTTTTCACATGCGACGCTAATGGATTGTATCAGATCGTCGGGCAAATCAATAGGTGTAATTTTTCTGGATAATCCAGCCAGATATTTAGATCTGTAGTCAAAAACTTCAGCGCCCTTGATAATTTCTGTGGGTGGAAGTGCAATTGGTTTGCCATTTTCATCCTGAATTACAACGCAAGAAAATTCTCTACCCTTTATAAAACCCTCCAAGACCACTTTTTGCTCAGCATTCCAGGCCTCTACTGTAAGATCAAGTGTGTGATTTTTAGCATATTCCTCCAAAAAATTATAAAATATTTCCGGATGATATATCGTTTGGCTCTCTATTGTTTCAGCGCAAATTTGAATCGGGAATCCTAATCCGTACCTGATATCAGTAAAATCTCTGAGCCATTGTATCTTCTCTTCCTGTTTTAAGTTCAGCCAAAAGGAAGGGCTTAGCGTTTTAATAAAAAAAGCTTTGTCTATCGCTTCTTTGAGTTCACCAGAATGATTTACAATAGAAACACCAATGGAAGATCCCTGATTGGCAGGCCTTACTACGAAGGGAAATCCTATTTTTTGAATTGAATCCTGAAGTGTATCAATGCTATTTTTCCAGTTCCTTCTCTCAATAATATCCATGGCAGGGCTATGAAAACCAGCAAACTGCATTATTTTTTTTTGGAAAGATTTGTCCATGCCGATACTGCTAGCCCTGATACCTGATCCGCTGTATGGAATATGAAGCAATTCCAGTAAGCCTTGGAGTTGTCCGTCTTCACCTCCTGTGCCATGCAATGCTAGAAAAGCAAAATCAATTTTGTTTTTAAGTTCACTGATTTGAATCGGTTGTCCAATGGACTGTTGAATTTTATTGTAAGTTTCATGATCTAAGTCAGCAATGCTTTCAATATAAATTTGAAATTGGTGCTCACTTTCCGGAAGAAAAGAAACGGGGGGATAAAAATCACGAATCGTACCTTTGTAAAGAAATGACCAATCCAATTCTATCATTTGTCCCAAGCTGTCAATAAATATGGGAATCGCTGTAAATAATGATTTGTCAAGATTGTCAAATACTGTTCTTCCGCCTGCAAAAGAAATTTCTCTCTCCCTAGAATTTCCTCCAAAAAATATACCTACGCGAATCATTGAAATAGTTTATTGAAATATTAGATTATTTAACGCCTGATGAGTTTGCTTTAACCTGCATTTCCTTGCTTTTTTGCATTTGTTCTTCTAGTCGGATATTACCTGATAGCACACCAATTAAAACAATCAAACAAATGATACCTAAACCGATAGCAGAAATAATGGTAAAAGATTTCCCCCAAATATTACCTGACTTTAACTGGGGATTTTTACCAAAAAGTAATTCCATAGCTTCTTGTCTGACTCTCTTCTTCCTATCTTCAGAACTTTCGTTTTCAGGTATAGAAGACTTTTTTCTCATAATTTGAAGTGTTGTTTTAACAAATTCATGACAAAATTGAGTGATTAAGTTGATTATTCCTATTTTTGTTAACTAATTTATTTTTAAGTGGATAAAGTTTCATTTTATGGAGAACAAATTTAATGGGGCGGGGCAATATAATATAATTACAACCGTTTTGATTTCCATAGTTTGTTCTTCCATTACTGCTTTGGTGATGTATCACTTATCTGAAAAAGGTATTGTGAATGAATATGTGTATCAAAATCAGGCTCCTGTTAGGTTTGCAAATCACAACTTAAATACAAGACCAAGATTTCACCCTGAGATCACCAATGTTTCCTCTTTTACGGAGGCAGCCAAGAGAGCCAGACCCTGCGTAGTGCATATTAAAACCATTTCCAAGTCTGACAGTGAAACCAATTTTGATATGTCAGCCTCTACCGGTTCAGGTGTTATCATCAGTGGAGATGGCTACATACTCACGAATAATCATGTGGTTGAATCAGCTAAAGAAGTTAGGATTACCCTCAATGATAAGAGAATATTTAATGCCAAGGTAATCGGTACGGATCCCTCCACCGATTTAGCAGTTGTAAAAATTAAGGAAAAAGAGCTAAAATCAGCTCAGTTACCGGCTTTTAAGTATGCCAATTCAGATCTAATCGATGTTGGGCAATGGGTTTTGGCTGTGGGCAATCCCTTTAATCTGACATCAACAGTTACTGCAGGAATCGTATCTGCAAAAGGTAGAAATATTGATATACTGGAAGGTACATATTCAGTTGAATCATTCATACAAACAGATGCTGTGGTAAATCCGGGAAATAGTGGAGGTGCACTTGTTGATACAGAGGGTAATTTGGTAGGTATCAATACTGCCATAATCACCAGATCAGGAAGATACGAAGGTTATTCATTTGCCATACCTATCAACCTGGCCAGAAAAGTAGCCAATGATATCATTGAATTTGGCTCGGTACAAAGGGGATTTTTAGGAATAACGATCAGAGATGTTAGTAATGAGCAGGCTGAGCAGTTGGGATTGGGAGCGCCCAAAGGAGTATATATTGACCGTTTGAACGCCGGAGGTGCCGCTGAAAATGCAGGTATAAAAAAAGGTGATGTAATTTTAACGGTTAACGGACAGGAGGTGAATAGCTCTCCGGAACTACAAGAACAGGTTGCCATGTTCAGACCTGGTCAGAAAGTAAAGATTACCTATTTTCGTGATGGAAAGGTTTATGAACTAGATATTTCCTTAAAAGACTCAGGTAATATTGTAGATAGTCAAATCAGTAAAAAAAATCAAAAATTTGATAACAAAGAGTCTTTATTATCTGATCTGGGAATCGAACTCAAGGTTTTGTCAGATGCAGAATTGAAGAAGAATAAAATTAAAACAGGAATCATGGTTCTGTCAATCAAACCCGGATCTGTAATTCACAAAACAAATATGGAAAAAGGTTTTATCATACTTTCTGTAAACAGAAAACCTATCAAAACACTTGATGATTTTTTTAATGCTGTTCTGGAAGCAGAGGATGAAGTTGTACTAGAAGGATTTTATGAAAGTTACAGTGGTGACTATACTTATATGTTCAAAAAATGACATTAATTTTTTTGAGCTTTCTCCAAGGTAAACCCAAATGTTGATCCCACCTCCAAACGACTTCTAACATTAATTGTTTGGTTGTGAGCCTCAATGATATGTTTTACAATAGAAAGCCCTAATCCTGTACCTCCTTCCTCTCTTGATCTACCCTTGTCTATTCTGTAAAACCTCTCAAAAAGTCGGGGGAGATGTTCCTGAGAAATTCCTTTACCTGTATCTGAAATTTCTACAAGTAAATTTTTGTCCAGGTCATAAAATCCTATAAGTGTTTTACCCTGATTTTTTCCATATTTTATGGAATTTGAGATTAAATTGGTGAGCACCTGCCTGATCATTTCTTTATCTGCAGAGACAAAATAAGATTTGTGCGCATGTTCCTTTAGCTCCAGACTGATTTGTTTTTTTTCAGCGCTGATTTCCATATCAGAAAGCACTTCCTGTACCAATTCCAGAATATCAAATTTTTTATAATCCAATTGGATTCCACCTGTTTCAAATTTAGAAATTTGATTTAAATCCTGCACTATGAGTGCGATTCTCTCTACATTATCAATGGCTCTAGCTAAGTATTTATCTCTGATCTCTGGTTCGTCTATAGCTCCCTCCTGAAGTGTGTATAAATATCCCTGCATATTAAAAATGGGTGTTTTTAATTCATGAGATACATTATCAATAAATTCTTTCCTGAATTGTTCCGTTCTTTTTAGATACTTAATTTCTTTGGTCCAATCTTTTGCCCATTCTGTTACTTCCTTTTCGACTTGCTCCAGTATGGGTGATGACATGTCTATTTTTAATTTGGCAGCCTGTTTGGGGGCTTTCAGGCTATGTATTGACTTGTAGATCACTTTAACTTTTTCATAAATGAATTTAGTAAGTGCATTGAAAATGATCAGATAAGAAATAAAAAGTTGTAAAGTGAAAACAATAAAAACGAAATAGAAGGGAAAAATACTTTGATCCAATAGCCAAAACAAAATCAGGATCAATGCAAAAATTACTGATTGAGTCAATGCTGTGGATAAAGCTAAAATTTTAGGTGTAGGATTTTTGGTAGAAAAAAGCATCAGGTATAAATAGAAGTTCCAATTTACACTTAAAATTCAAATTTATATCCAATTCCTTTAATCGTTTTGATAAGGTCTTCCCCAACTTTTTCACGGATTTTGCGAATATGTACGTCAATGGTTCTATTTCCCACAATTACGTCATTCCCCCAAACAACCTTGAAAATTTCATCTCTAGTAAAAACCTTACCCGGTTTGGACGCGAGTAGGTAAAATAACTCAAATTCCTTTTTGGCCAAAATACATTCAATACCATCTTTCAGTACCTGTACCTTGTTTTTATCAATAATGATATTTCCCAATTGAAGAATCTCAGATTCGTTTTCTTCAGTGCTGGGAATTTGATATCTTCTTAATAGTGCCTGAATTCTACTGATTAATACTCTTGGGCGTATAGGTTTGGTAATATAATCATCACCGCCCACTTCAAAACCAACAATTTGTGAATAATCCTCACTTCTTGCAGTGAGAAAGGCAATAATCGTGTTCTTAAATTCTTTATTGGATCTTAACTCTCTGCATACCTCAACACCATCAAGTTCAGGCATCATGATATCGAGAAGAATTAGATGAGGAAGATGTAATTTAGCCAAATGGATTGTCTCAGAACCATTTTTAGCAGTATATACCTTGAAACCTTCTTTGAGTAAATTATAACTCACAAACTCAAGAATATCAGGTTCATCATCAGCAATGAGAATTCTATAATCTTTATTTTCCATGTTATAATTTTAAACAAAATTAGTATAAACTAATCAATTTATTGGCTTGAAAATCAATAAAAATTATTGAGTTTTTCTATTGAATTTTTATTTCGATAGACGAATTTTCCAATGATTAGGGTAGTAATTGTTATATCTTGTCCTCATATTTTTCAACCAACCCAATGGAATATCCTGAAACATGAAACAAACCCAGCCTTCATTTGTTTTTTCCAATGCTGGTAAAGGAGGGTTTTGGAGCCTCAACAAATCAAGACATTGTTCTTTGTCCAACTGTATTTTTTCAAAAAATGCCAGATTAAGATCTAAAGACAAAGATAACATGGGATCCCAAATCATACCTTTTGATTTTAAGGTCCCTATATGTATACCTTTTTTTAAATAATATAACATTGACGAACTAAGTTTATAACTTTCTACATGGTATTCAGGAATGGCAAATAACAAATCATCTTGTTGAAATTGAATGAATGACTGATCTTTGCTCAGATATTCGGCAGAGCCACCTGTAGTTGTAAGTTTAACAGCCTTTGATTTTATTTTTTGTTTGTGTGGTGATGTTTCTTCTTTTTGTAAAATGCTAAAAGTAAATCCTTCCCCTTTAACCAAATGGGGAAGACATCGGTAAACAATTTGTTTTTGATTTTCATAGCCTTGAATTTTCCATTCAGAAGGAAAATTTACAGCTTTACTCGAACATGAGTGAGTTGAAGAAAATGATCTGATAGTTTCCTCATTTTCAATCGTATTGTAAGTACAGGTACTGTATATAAGTAAACCTTCATTTTTGAGTGCAGGCCAAACATCTTGTAAAATCTCTGTCTGTCTGACATGACATTTTTTTACATTGTCTTCAGACCATTCATCTATACTATGATCCAGTTTTCTAAACATGCCTTCCCCGGAGCAGGGAGCATCAACCAAGATAATATCAAAAAAATCAGGAAGATTTTCCCCGAACTGTTTGGGTGTATTACAGGTAACCCAATGATTGCTGTATCCCCATTTTTGAACATTTTCACTTAAAATTTCGGCACGTGACCGATTCACTTCATTTGAAATTAATAAATCATTTTTATTTAATACAGAGGCAAGTAGGGTTGATTTACCTCCTGGTGCAGCGCATAAATCAAGGATTTTTAAGGGTTTATTTCCAGACACTAGCACCTTACACAGATAATCCAAAATCATAGAGGAGGATTCCTGCACATAATAGCAACCTGCATGAAAAAATGGATCTAATGTAAATGAAGGTCTTTTTCCCAGATAAAAACCCTGGCTACACCAGGGTATTTTTTCTTCATTTTCAAATATTGACTTCTGCGACTTGACTGGATGATATCTGATGCTTGTAGGTGACTCATGAAGTAAAGATTCTACAAATAGAGATCTGTCGGCTGCTAAGGGAAGTATTTGATCTAATTTGTTAATAAAAGATGCCGGAAATTTTTTCATACATTTTTTATCATCATCGTAAGACGACTTACACAAACAGGAATTTGATTTTCATCATAAATATCAATATGCCAGACATGGGTTGATTTTCCCAAATGAATCGGTTTAGCCCTTCCGGTCACAATACTATTTTCTTTAACAGATCTCAAATGATTTGCATTTATATCTAAGCCAACAGGATATTGAATATGTAAGTCAGGTATTACCAATGAAGAAGCGACACTCCCCAATGTTTCTGCCAGTACAACCGAAGCACCTCCATGTAAAATACGCATGGGTTGGACGGTAATCGATGTAACAGGCATGGTAGCTTCAAGGAAATCATCTCCTGATCTTGTAAATTTTATTTCCAAATGACTTACAAGTGTATTTTCAGAAAGTTGGTTTAATCCTTCAATTGTGAAATTTTGTTTCCAAATCATAAATATCAAAAAAAAAGGCTACTACAATGTAGCAGCCATATGAAAGTTTGATTCTTTTATTATTCTGAGTCTTTCACTCTGTAATTTTGCTTTTCATCCATAAACTCAATCAATGCAATGGTAGAAGGATTCGGTAATCGCTCATAAAATTTGGAGATTTCAATTTGTTCTTTGTTTTCATGAACTTCCTCTAGGGTATCTGTTGCTGCGGCAAACTCCTCTAGTTTGGAATGCAATTCTTTTTTTAATTCCACTGCGATGTTTTTGGCACGATTACCTACAAGGTTCAAAGCTTCGTAAACATTATCGTTGGCTAGTCTGGAAAGTTTGGCTACATCTCTAGCCTCAATATAAGGGTTGATACCTTGGGCTTTTTGTTTAATTTCACTCATTTTTTAAATATTTTATCCGGTCTTTGCTGAAGTTATAATAGTTTTCCAACTCTTTAATAAATAAGCTGTTTGAAAACTTCTTGCGAAAATACTCAAATTCTTGAATAGTTGTATTAAATCTTTCTATTTGTTTGTCAAGGATACTTTGTTTGGCATACCAATAACTCGATTTAACAATCATATATCTGATAAATTCGACATTTTTGGTGTCGGGGAAATCAACCAGTAAATTTCTGAAGCAATGGGTAGAGGCTACATAATCTCTTCTTTTGAAATATCCTTTGGCATTTTCAAGTTCCTTCTCTTCCAGTTTTTGTCTGAGTTTGGTTATCTTTTCGTTACTGATACTTACTCTTTCGCTGGCAGGGTATGTATTCACAAATAGCTGGTATCCATCAATTGCTTTTACTGTTTCTTCTTGTGCCAATCTGTAGATAGGAGATTGATTTGCAAAGGATTCAGCGCTTAAAAAAAGAGATTCTTCGGCATTAGCGCTATTCGGAAAAGTATTGTAAAATTGTTTAAAGTAATAGGAAGAAGAGACAAAACCTTTTAATTTGTAGTGGGTCATGGCATAATGGTAATAAACTTTTTCTGCTTTTTCACTTAATTTGATCAGACCCATTAAATCTTCAAATAAGTATTGTGCTCTCTGATAATCACCAGCATTGTAATACTCAAATGCTTTTTCATATCTGAAATCAACATTCGGGTTCATTCGAATTTTTTCAAAATTCTCTTTATTGCATGAAGAGAATAAGAATACGATTGTAAATAAGAGAATCAATTTTTTCATTTTGCAAATATAGTCAATTCAAAATAAAAGTTTCAATATTTTAGCAGACTCTAATTTCTTTTACCCGCAAAGAAATCCTTAATTAATTTTTCACAGGATTCTTGCATGACGCCTATTACAATCTCTGTTCTGGGATGAATGACCTGAGGGGCCAGTGACATAAACCCTTTTTTTACATCTCTGCAGGCAAAGACAATTTTAGCGATTTGACTCCAGCCCAATGCCGTAGCGCACATAGCGCAGGGCTCCAGCGTAATGTAGATGGCACATTCATTGAGGTATTTTGAACCCAAATGATGAGAACCGGAACCAATACATAATATTTCAGCATGTGCAGTTACGTCAAGCAATTGCTCTACATGATTGTGTGCCCGGGCAATTATTTTTTGATTGTGAACCAATACGGCTCCTACAGGCACCTCGTCTTTCAAATAGGCTTTTTTCGCTTCTTTGTAGGCCTCAGCCATGAAATAATTGTCATCAAATTCAAACATGGGAGATATATAAATTATTAGTCATCTTTTTAATTGCTTAGTTTGTCGATATAAGTCATAATATTACCGCTTTCCATTAACTTTGTAAAAATATCAGTATTATGATGAAATTTATACATTTTGTTTCGATCATAGGGATCATATTTTCAGGAACTAAGGTTTTAGGACAAACCACAACCTCAATGGACTTGAGATCCTGTGTCCTGTTTGCCTTGGAGAATAACCTGCAATTCAAGCAGGCCAATATGTCAATCCAACAAAGTCAATTGAATAAGAAACAAGCCGAATGGGCCATAACCCCAAATGCTAATGCGAGTTTGAGACATGGCGCAAACTTTGGTCGTTCCATTGATTTTACTTCATATCAGTATGTGACCCAGGCAACTCATTCGTCTCAGTTTTCTATTAATCTAGGTCAACCCGTGTACATGGGAATGCAAATGCGCAATAGAATTCAACAGTCAAAGATTGACTTAGAATCCTCACAAAAAGATGCAGATGTTATAAGAGATAATATTTCCCTTTCTGTGGCACAAGCTTATCTGACTGTTGTATTGGGAGAAGAGCAAATTGAGGTTTTAAAGAAACAGTTGGAGCAAACCCAAACACAACTCAGGCAAACAGAGTTATTAATTGAAGCGGGTAACTTACCTGAAAATAATCGTTTAGATCTGGAGGCTCAGCTGGCCAGGAGTGAACAGGCGCTGCAAAATGCCGAAAATAGTTTGGTAATAGCCTACATGAATTTGAAAGTGCTAATGAATTTTGAGGCTGAAAAACCTTTGAAAATAACAAGATTTGACGTAAAAATTCCAGAGGATAGATCAATTCCTGAATTCCAGGTTGTTTTTCAAAATGCAAATAATTTCATGCCTGCCATTTCTTCCGCCTTGCTGAAAGAGCAAAGCGCTGACTATAATATTAAAATTGCAAGAGGTGCCCTACAACCAACGGTTACAGCTTATGGGTCAATTTTTACCAATTTTTCATCCGCAGCAAGGGAGACAAGCTATCAAACTGTAAATCAAACCTTTAATCTTCAGATTAATGGCAATTCTGTGCCGGTAGAATTTCCTACAACGGCTCCAGTTCAGGGTGCCATCACGCCTTATTTCAAACAAATTTGGGAAAATCTCTATGGTAACATTGGAGTTAGTGCCAATGTCCCTATTTTTAACGGATTGCAAACCAGAATTGCTATACAAAGAGCTGAGCTGGGTTTACAAATGGCTAGATTGAATACAGCTCAGGCATCGAATCAACTCAAGATGGACATTCAAAGATCGATTAATGATGTGAAGGCTGCTGAGAAGACATATCAGGTTGCTGAGAAAACTTTGAATTCAACCCGATTGGCATCGGAAAATACCAAGAGAAGATACGAATTGGGAGTTGTGAATGCTTTCGAGTTAAGCGCAGCGCAAACATTATTGATAAATGCAGAATCAAGTCTTTTGCAAGCAAAATATGACCTGATTTTCAAATGGAAAGTTTTGGATTTTTACCTTGGAAAAAAATTGAATTAAAAAATGAATAAGAATAAAACAAAAAAGAAAAAATTAATCTGGTGGATCCTTGGAGGTCTCCTGGCAGTTGTGTTTACATATTTTTATTTTGGTAAAAAGAAAGAAGAGCCTACTAAGGTATCTGTTACCGAAGTTGATACCCGTACTATAATAGAGACGGTGTATGCCTCTGGTAAATTATTTCCCACAACAGAAGTAGAAATCACCTCAAATGTTTCCGGAACTATAGTGGAATTGCTCGTAGAAGTAGGGCAAAATGTGAAAGAAGGACAATTATTGGCTAAAATTGACCCGGAAGCATTGGCATCTATTCTGGAGAGGGCAGAGGCAGGTTCCAATGCAGCAAGGGCCCAACTGGACAATATTAAGGCTCAAAAAAATCAACTTGAGGTTCAATTAAATAATGCTAAAATTGTTTTGGACCGCAATAGAAAACTATTGAAAGATGGTGTTATCTCACAGGCAGAATTTGATATTTCCGAAACAAACTATAAATCTACACTTGCCAATATATCAGCTCTTGATAAAAGTATTTTATCTGCACAGTTCAATGTACAAAGTTCTGATGCAACGGTGAAAGAGCAAAAAAAGAATCTTTCACAAACTTACATTTACGCACCAATGTCC
This sequence comes from uncultured Saprospiraceae bacterium, assembly GCA_964574485.1. Classification (GTDB taxonomy): domain Bacteria; phylum Bacteroidota; class Bacteroidia; order Chitinophagales; family Saprospiraceae; genus Saprospira. Next base: position 13,343 of record CAZNNX010000058.1, read on the forward strand.
GGAATTGTAACCAAAATAAACAAAAAAAAGGGCGAACAGGTAGTTGGTACAATTCAAATGGCTGGTACACCTATTCTCAATATAGCTAACCTAAATTCCATAGAAGTAAGAGTTGATGTGAATGAAAGAGATATATTGAATGTTTCAATGGGAGACACTGCTGATATTGAATTGGACGCATATCCGGGTCGAAAATTTGCTGGGATAGTAACCAGAATAGCGAATACTGCAAATAATATCAATGGATTACAATTAACATCTGATCAGGTTACAAATTTTGAGGTTCGTGTTTTGATGTCTCAAAACTCCTATAAAGATCTTCAAATAACTGATGACAAGCCCCCTTTCAGAGCTGGTCTTTCCGCTTCAGTGGAAATCAAGACGAATACACTTCAAAATATTCTTACTATACCCATATCATCTGTTACGGCCAAAGAAGATGATAAAATTGAAGATAAATCAAAGAAAGAAGAGAATAATCAAACTAACTTGGAAAAAGCCAAAGAGTATGTGTTTCTATCAATTGCCGATAGTGTGAAAATGATTGAAGTGGTAACAGGTATTCAGGATGATAAATTTATTGAAGTTAAATCAGGACTGAAGCAAAAGGATAAAATTATATCTGCACCTTATGAAGCTATTTCAAAAAAATTGAAATCAGGTTCAAAGGTTAAAATTGTAAAAGAGTCAGAGTTGTATGAATCAGAGGGTAATTCTTGGAAAAAATAAATTTATTTTGCTTGAATGTGAAAATTATCTTTATTTTTGCAGGCATTTTTTTTAACAAAAATATAAAAATACGATAGATATGGCTCTTTTGGGTAGAATAAGACAATACGGTTTTGTAATGATGATCCTCATCGTAGTTGCCGTTTTTGGTTTTTTATTTATGGATGTGAGTTCTGTTGGTAGAGGATTTTCAGGTCAGGGTAGAATTTTAGGATCTATCGGTGGTCAAGACATCACAAGAGATGAATTCGACTCTTACATACGTGACTATGAGAGAATGGGAGCTTCTAATGACGAACAAACCAGAGCATTCGTATGGAAAGAATTGGTAAATGATTTAATTTTCAAAATTCAATCCAATAAATTGGGAATTGGTGTTTCTGAAAAAGAAATCGAAGATATGTTCATCGGAGAAAATATCAGCCCAGTTGTAATGGAAGCTTTGGGTGGTCAGGTAGACAAAACTACTTTGCAGCAACAAAGAAGTTCATATATACAAGTTCAACAAAAAAGTGCAACTGAACGTAACGAACGTGAACAAGAGTATTTTGAAACCTGGCAAACAATTGAAAAAAGAGCAATTTCTCAAAGGGTTTCTGCTAAATATCTGAATCTCATAGCTAAATCTAGTTATGCACCAGGATGGTTGGCAAATTCTGAATTTCAAAGAAATAGCAGATCATACGATATAAATTATGTAAGGGTAATGTACTCGGATATCCCTAATAATCAAATTAAAGTTAGTGATGAGGATCTAACAAATTATATAAACGAAAATCCAAAGAAATATGAGAGGGAAGCAAATGTTTCTCTGGATTATGTATTTTTTGAAGTTTTCCCAACAGCTCAAGATTCAATGGAATATCTTGCCAAGATGAATGAACTGGCTCAGTCTTTCAAAACTACAGCAAATGACACAACCTTTGTATCCAATAATAGAGGTACTATGGAATACAAATATGTAACGAAAACAGATATGAAAGACCCTGAATCTGCTAAAGATAGCATTGCTTCTAGAAAAAAGGGTGATGTAGTTGGACCATTTACAGACAGTGAAGGCAATTACAAGTTGGTGAAGATACTTGATGCCAGATCAGTGATTGACTCAGTGAAATGTCGTCATATATTTCTACCAGCAGATAGGAGAGATATGTCTTCATTACAAAGAAATTATGGTGTTTTAGATTCACTAAAAAAACTCATCCTTGAGAAAAAGTCTAATTTCGATTCTTTAGTGGCTCAAAATTCTATGGATTTAAATTCAAAAATGAACGGAGGGAATATAGGTTGGAGAAAGAAAGGAGATGCATATGGACAAAATTTCGAGGACTACATTTTACATGTTGGTAAAAAAGATAGTTTTGATATAATTCAATCTAATGACGGCTTGCACCTGATCCAAATTACTGAATTTAAATATGGAAAAGAGATGGCCTTTAAACTTGCTGTTATAAAGGAGCCAATCATTCCTAGTACAAAAACGGAGGAAATGATTGAAAATCAAGCTAATGAGTTTATGGCTAACAACAGAACTCTAAATGATTTAAATAAGGCAATCAAGAAAAATCCTAATCTGAAGAAAAGTTCTGCTTACGGATTAACAATAAATGATTTTAAGTTAAATGAACAAATTTCTGGTTCTGTAGCAGTGGAAATTATTAGATGGGCTCATAAAGAAGGTAAAGTAAATGAAGTGGCTGGTCAGATTTTTCCGGTAAATGATGCTAAGAACAGTTATACGTCTATGGTGGTAATTCCAGCTTTAGTTTCTAAATCTGAAAAAGGATTGGCAAGTATTCAAGATCCCAATGTTAAATTAGAAGTAGAACAAATTGTTAGAAATAAAAAGAAAGCTGATATGATTTTAACTAAGTTAAAGTCAGTGAACAACTTAGAATCTGTAGCGCAGTACTATCCAAACGCAAAAGTTGAAAATGCGGCTTCTTTGTCTTATTCATCACCTTTTATTCCAAGTATTGGAGTTGAGCCTAAGGTACTTGGTGCTGCTGAAGCCCTTTCTGCAGGTAAAACTTCTAAAGCTTTTGAAGGTAACCAGGCCGTTTATATGATTCAGTTATTGAATAAGAGAGACGGACAACCTGTATCTGATATAAATATGGTTAGAAAATCTGTCAGTGACAGAATGTTACCAGGAGAAGTGAATCAATTAAGAGATTTTGTATCTGAAGCAGTTAAAGATATTTTAAAGCTTAAAGATAACAGAGCTGACATGTATTAATCAAAAGCATAGATAAAGGTAAAAAAGGAATCAAATTTTTGATTCCTTTTTTTTTACAGAACTTTTATAATTCTATTCTCATATTTCTTTAGGAATAAATTATCGGTTCTGCTAATCAAAAGAAAGAAGCCACCCCCTCCGGCTCCACAAAGTTTGATTGCAATGTCATTACTATCTAAAGTCTCATTCCAGATACTTTGTATTTCTTTAGGAATAAATTCTGTCATCCATTTGTATTGCAGAATTGAAATTTGTTTTAATGATTGAAAATCTAAATTTTCTTCTTTGATAATAGATTCAATGCAGTTTTGATTATACTGTAAAACAGGTGAGATATAACTGTTTATAAAGGTTTCTTCTTTGCTTTTCTTTTTGAATATTTCAACGAGTTTTTGGGTATTTCTTTTGATACCAGAATCTAAAACATAGACATTAAAGTTCTGATTCAACGGCTTACTTATCAAATCTATTTTTTTATTTTTAAAAACTATGGGTTGATTAAAATAGGAAACGATAGGATCAATTCCAGAACTTTTTCCATGAAAAAAAGATTCAATCTCAATGAGATGCTGAAGGATTTCATCCTTTGACATATTCAATGGTGCATATTTTTTAAGTATGGCAGCGGATAAAGTTCCTGAACTTCCTAAGCCATAACCTTGCGGAATATTTGATTCTAGATACATTCCTTCTTGTAAATCAGCCTCTAATTGTGTAAGGTTTAAATTCAATTTTAAATTTAACAGGTAATTTAGGAGTTGTTTCAACTGTAGATTTGATTCTTCTGCCTGGGGATTCTTTATGTTTTTCGATAGAAATGAATAATAATTTGGAAAAGGTATAGCGAAAGCATCTCCACCAAGTAAAATTAAATATTCTCCGAACAGGAGTATCTTTGAATTAAAGTATTTGTTTATCAAGAAGTTGAAGTTTTAGGTGCTAAATATTGGGTAAAAGTACCAAAAAAAAAGTACCAAAAAAAGGCAAATAAATTTGGAAAGTAGGGTTATGATATATTATCTTTGCATTC
>CAZNNX010000059.1:0-17234 GCA_964574485.1 uncultured Saprospiraceae bacterium
GATAGTTTTGATTTTATTTTAAACTGGTCAAAAATAGAGCAAAGTTGTTCAAATTTTTGCTCTGCACTTTTTTCTTCAAATTGATAGCCTATTTTATGGCTAATGGAAACAGCCGGAGACCCAGAGTATATTTGATTGTAAAGCATATCCTTGGTTACTACAGATCCTGCTAGAGCCATTGATTTATCTTCCGCATGAATGGGAGAAACAATGCAGTGGCCTACAAACCATACATCATTACCAATTTTCATTTCTTTTTCAGATAAGAACCTACAGCCCTCCAAAGTATCACCATATTTGATATGTGACCACAATTGAGAATGAGCGCCTACGCCACAATTATTACCTATTGTCATGCCGCCAATGGAATCAACAATCGAATATTGACCCATCCAAAGGTTGTGGCCGATATGGCAAGGGAGATACCCGTGAATATTGGTATTATGTTGTATTTTGCTGAAGTCACCCAAACTGAAATCGTCGCAGATTATCTGAACATGATGACCTATGTAGCAGTGGTCACCCAAATGTATTTTTTTAGCTTTTCCATTTAAGCCCCGAATTACAGCAGTGGGTTCAATAATCGTACCCAAGCCTACTGAAAATTCTTCCGCATGTATATTAGCAAAGGTCTGACTCATTCGTATTTACTTTTTTATCTATTATGAATAGGGGCCTGGATTTAACCTGCTCAAAAGTTTTTCCTAAATATAAACCAATGATCCCCAAAGTAGCAATGATAACACCTGATAAAAACCAAATCGAAATGACAATGCTGGCAAACCCTGGTACTTTGATGCTTCCCAAGCAATAGAGAATAAAATAAAATATACCCGTGCAAAATGATATAAAAGTAATTAATAAACCAAACTGCAAAACCAATCGTAAAGGCTTGGTTGAAAATGAAATAATAATATCAAATGCAAGCTTGATTAGTTTGTAATAGGTGTAAGTGGATTTCCCCTCAGCACGTTCATCATGTTGTACTTCGTATTCAGCTCTATTAAAACCAACCCATTGAACCAAAATGGGAAAAGCACGTACCTGGTCTTTCATTTCCAAAACAGAGGATATCACTTTTCTGGAGTAAATGCCAAAATTAGCAACAGAGCTATCTTGTTTGGTTTCTGTTAGGTAACTAAATGCCCTGTAAAAAAAATGCGAAGAGAATTTTTTGATTAAATGATCCTTTCTATGGGTTCTTTGTGCTACAACCAAATCAAATCCTTCGAGTGCTTTTTGATACAGATGAGGAATTTCCTCCGGTCTATCCTGTAAATCACAGTCCATAACAACAATCCATTCTCCTTTGGCATCGGATAGACCAGCACTGATAGCCTGATGCTGACCGAAATTTCTGCTTAATTTAATGCCTTTTACCTGTGAAAATTTAGAGGCATTTTCTAAAATTTTTTCCCAGCTTTGATCTGGACTTCCATCTTCCACTAAAATAATTTCATAGCTTAGGTTCATATTTTCCAATACATGAATCAATCTTTCAACTAAATGATCGACTATGAATTCGGCCCTGAACACAGGGGATACTACAGAAAGATGAATTACTTTATTTTGCAAGGATTGTAAAATTTTATGGTATAAATGTACTAAGAATTTATAAAATTGAGATATTTAAAAGGACTAAACAAAATCACATATTGAAAACTGTTTTTCATAAGTTCAAGGACCAAATCAGTAGTATCTGGGAAAGTTCAAAAAGAGTTTCAGTAGAAATTCAACCCTATTTTGAGTCGGAAGTACAAGAATTAGAAACTAAATGGGGAAAAGATTTGCATTATGGGTTGAAAATGAGTAAGCATTTTATTTTAGTTGGGTCTAGTCATTCTCTTCTATTGATTTGCCCTACTGGTAAAATCTTATTTGAATTGGCCCATTTTCAAAGAGCATTTCAATTGAATGAATCTTATTTTTTTTGTACCGATGGTAAAAGTTTGAGAAGGTATGATTTAAATCAGCCTCAGGATTCATTTAACGAGACCCTTTCCTATCCCTTTGTAGACCAAATAGAGTTGAGTGAAGAGGGGTATTTGTATATGACCGATGGCAGTCTGATTTACGTTCTTGATTTTGATTTCAATGAATTAGGGAGAGTAGATCCGAAAGTAGAGTTTTGCTTTCTTCAGAAAATAGCTATCAAAAAAGACGGTACTATTCTTGCTTTGGACAGAAATCATTCTCAGATAACGATTTGGAATTCTTTTGATTCAGAAATTAAAATAATACAAAAAATTCCTTTTATAAGTGATTTTGTGCATCATGACTGGCTGGATATATATATGATTTCAAATGGATATTATCTGGAAGAGCTGCAAGTTTATCAATCAGATGCAGATAAAACGGATAGTACCCATATTATGGAGGTCAATGGAAACAAAGGTCTGAAACAAAAAAACATGAATAGTGATTACTGGGAGATATTGCCCCAAATAGCAATTCATCCTTTTGGTAAGAAATTGGCAGTAATAGATAATGCTGGTTTTATCCGTGTATTAGAAATTAAAAGTTCAAAAATTTGGCAGTTGTGGAATGCGAACCAAACAGGGATCGCAGTTCAACTCATGTGGTTGGATGAAAATCAGATCTTGTTTATCAATGCCAAAGAGGAATTGTTATTAGCAGATACTAAGGATCTTTCTATTGTCCGATTCTTGCAATCAAACCTCTAAGACCCATGTCAACAACAGTTTCTAATGTATTATTGGAATAATCCAGTAATCCGTTTCCATTGCTGTCTATCCACTCAAAACTTTGGTTGGTTGATAAGGACATGGTGATTATAATATCACTGGTCTCATTTCCTGTGATTACCAAATTATTGTTGGCAAAAGCACCCGTAACAACACAAGAGCCGGGGGGAATGGGTGATGTGCCTGCGAGTGGATTAGGTACTGTCGTTCCAGCAGATTGACCTTGTAATACAGGTAGGCCTAAAGTTTCGAAAGCCCAGAAACCCTGTGTTTTATTTTGATTGATGTTGATGCTCTGATTTTTTACTTTCAGACTACCGATATAGTTGTTAAAACCAACAAAACTGGCTACAGTACCTGTAATTGCTTGACCACTGTAGTAGTAGGTAATGTCGTAATTTTGATAGGAGAGAGAAAGTCTCACCCATTCATAAGTGCCCGCTGCGATATCTTTAAGTGGAATCTCAAGATAATTTTCTCCGGGTGTTTTTACCAGAGAACTATCAAACCATATGGCATTCGCTCCACCAGTTGTGGTTTCCTTGGCTCTGTAAACAACTTCCCCATTTCCTAAAGCTGTAAATCTGTCAGGGGCCAACTCAAGATAGTGCGCTGCAATTTTATTAAATCTGGGGTTTTGTGCTGCATTTCCTGCGGGAAGTGTTGATGGCTGACCAATATTGTTTAATCTGACTTGCGTGCTGTCAACAACTAATCTGATGATAAGTTTAGGTTCGGTAACTGCCTGTTCTTTTTGGCAAGAAAAAAAGCTAAAGAGGCTCAGGAGCGTTAAGAGAGATAGACTAATTTTTTTCATTTTTTTGTGGATTTATGGTTGGAATTGTATTTCTCAGATCAAAAAGCATTTTATATTGAAACTCTGATTCGCCTTCCTTGGCCTCAACATTGACATAAGGGATATTTTTTTGAGCACAATAAACAGATAGTGACCCATCGTCTTTTACCTCTGTCGGATTTTGTATCAACACATTATATCCCAAATTCATCAAGTTTTCGAAGTGTTCTTTTTTAAGGACATAAAAAAAATTATGAGCATTATGTTCTGGATTCACAAAAATTTCAGCTGCATTATCTTGAAAAATGGAGTCAGGAATATATTTTTCAATATGTAAGGCCGTATTGTTGTGCACCGCTATCACAAAGTTGGTGTTTTTTAACAAACTATCTGTAATAAAAGAGGATAATTTTAGTAATTCCATCTTGTTGTAACTGTTATAGGCGAAGTACATTTTAAGAGTTTGAAAACATCCAAAATCTGTGAAGATGCGGTTGGGGTCAAAAATAAATTTTTTCCCAGTTTGCGGATTGATTCCGTTGAGCCATCTTTTTCCCTTGAATTTGATCTCTATAAATTTATCCTTACTTTGTCTGATTAGTTTCAAAGTGGCTTGGACGCATGAATTTTCATTGTCATGCAGATTGATAAAAGATAAGCCTGTTGGACTTTCTGGGTTGTATACCCTAAATTTTATTTTTTCTCCAGATAATTTATAAATATATTGATTATAAGCCAAACTGTCTTCCTGCCCAAGAAGTTGGAGAGAAAAGCAACAAAACAAAAGAAACAGACTATTGAAATTCATAGGCACCTATGTCTGGACTTAGGTCTCTGGCATTACCCAATATATCAGATAGAACGCCTACAGAAAATCCTCTGTTTACCAGGGGAGAAATCACTGAATCCGGGGCATAAGAGTAGCTGTCCGGATCTTTAAATCTTGGATTTTGATTTCGAATGCAGTTATTTAATCCAGTCTGCAGTGTATCCAGTTTCATCAGGCAGTAATCAAACTGATAATTCCAAATAGCGGTTGAATTAAAATATTTGGACAATTCCACCTCTTCACTTTTGGTTCCATCAATGACGCAGTTAACGAACTGTGCAAAAATATCAGATAAATTAGCCCCAATTTCATTGCCATTACTATCGTAAATAATTTCAAAATCTCTCAGGCTTATACTAGCTTCGCTATGACCAATGAAAGGATTGGTGCCATAATTGACAATAGTACTGTGTAGAAAACTATAGACCCCGCCGCGTATTGCAATCAGCCCAAATTGATTTGAATTGGCCAGAATACTATTGACTGAGCGAATGGATCCCTGTCGGGATAGGATGGATGACCGGTCTGTGTTGAATATTTTAGAATTAATTAATTCCAACTTATAGGTTGGATGATTACTTGCCAGAGAATCTACAATGATACCATCTACGGCATTTCTTATAATGCATCCATGAATCTGATTGTTTACACTTCCTTTACTCAGATAGATGCCCCCATGCTGAAAGTGAAGTTCTTGTTAATCTTCCTCCAGTCGATGTGTTTTAAATTCTACAGGGTTATTCAAATTTCCACCTACATTGACACGTAAGGTTGAATTTTCACCAATGTAGAGAAGGGCTCTATCCCCAGGTTTCGAACTTGGTCCACCAAACATGAAAATATCTGTTCCTCCCGGAATTGTTAACACTGAATTGGAATCAAAGGCGACTACTCCGAAGAATACATAGACTGAATCCGGATTGAGGGTTAGGTTTGTATTGGTAAATCGAGTTAAATATCCTCTTCTTCCAATAAATTTTGCATTCCAGCCATAGGCTTCCAGGACAACTTTTTGTTGATTTCCGTTAATTTCAAATAAAATGGAATCAATTCTGAGTGCATCGCCAAAATTTGGATCAACCCTTACATTAACAAAAATATAGATACTGTCACCTGCAGGAATATCCACGTCATTGCTCAGATTCGAATTTAATCCATCTATATTCAAGTGATAATCTGACTGACTTCCTCCCGCCAGTCTGATCTGATTGATTCGGATCGGCTCATTGTAAGGATTATAAACCTTAAATTTCTTAGTGGCATTTCCCATGTCTGTAAACACAGTGTCGAAGAAAACAGTATCTGTTTCAAATTGTAGCCTGACATCTGAACCTGTTTTGAAAACATCCTTTTGACAGGAATGTAAACCCAGAATTACCAATAATAGAAAGAAACTAAGAAGTATAAAAGGATGTATTTTTGATATTTTCATAATTAATACTGCATTTTGGAACCATAAGACAAATCACCTGCATCTCCAAGTCCAGGAACAATATATGATTTTGCTGTCAATTCTTCATCAATTGCAGCTACCCAAAGTTCAAGTTGAGGAAACATACGGAGTATATGGTCAACCCCGTCCTGAGCGGCGATCGCTACAACCAAATGAATTTTACTGGGTTGGCCGTGTTTTAACAATTCTGCCAAAGCAATTTCCATGGAAGCACCTGTAGCGAGCATGGGGTCACATATGATTAAGGTTTTACCTTCTAAACTGGGGCAGGAAATATAATCAAGGCTAATTTCAAAACTACCATCTTTGTGATGTCTTCTGTATGCAGACAAAAAAGCATTTTCTGCCTTGTCAAATATATGCAGCATACCCTGATGCATAGGTAAACCAGCTCTTAAAATAGTTGCCAAAACAGGTTGAAATTCCAGAACTTTGACCTCCGCTTCTCCCAGAAGTGTTTCTGCTGTTTGACTTTGATAGGCTAGTGTTTTACTGATCTCATAGGCCATTAAAGAAGCCATTCTCTCTAAATTTTTTCTAAAACGCATTGAATCTTTCTGAATTTCAAAATCTCTCAACTCAAACAAGTACTGGTTCATGATTGAGTTGGATTGAGAAAAAACATGAATTTTGGGTAATGACATGGTTTCGATTTTAAATAAAAAATGGTAGTTTATTTTTTTCGTTCAGTAACATAGAGGATTAATCCTTCCAAAGCCTTCCTGGCCTCATTTTCAGGAAAATTAGTTAATAATTGCATGGCCTCATTTCTGTATTGATACATTTGGTTGCGAGTGTATTCAATTCCGGGGCTGTTGATTACAAATTCTGTAATTTCTTTAATTTTCTTCGGATCAGTATTTTCGTTTTTTATCAGCCCTATGATATGGTTTCTTTTCTTTTCATTTGTTTGCTTAAGGGCATGAATCAAGGGTAATGTCATTTTTTTTTCCTGTATATCATTCCCCTGAGGTTTTCCAGGGTCTCCGTCACCAAAATCGAATAAATCATCACGAATTTGAAAGGCTATACCAATTTTTTCACCAATCAATTTCATTTGTTCAATCTGTTCAGGACGTGCTGATGATGAGGCGGCTCCTGCTGCACAGGCAGATGCGATCAAGGATGCTGTTTTTTTGCGGATAATTTCAAAGTAAACAGATTCTTCAATGTCCAACCTTCTAGCTTTTTCAATTTGCAATAATTCTCCCTCACTCATTTCCTTGATGGCCTCGGAGCAAAGTTGCAAGATGGAATATGATCCTGCCTCCAAAGAAAGCAATAAACCCTTTGATAGCATGTAATCTCCAATCAGCACTGCCACTTTGTTTCCCCATAATGCATTGAGGGAGAAATATCCCCTTCTTTCCATGGATTCGTCAACGACATCATCATGTATTAATGTGGCGGTATGCACCATTTCAATAAGTGAAGCAGCATGGTAAGTTGATTCTTCAACTTTTCCAAACATTTGTGCCGATAGAAAAACAAAAAGTGGTCTTACTTGCTTTCCTTTTCTTTTAATCACAAATTTCATTATGGTGTCGAGCAATGAAACTTTAGATCTGAGTTCTTCCTCAAATTTGATTTCAAATTGTTCTAAAGCAACGCCTACGGGTGCTTTGATCTGTTCTAAGGTCATCATATGCACGAAATGAATGGATTTAAGTATCTTTGAATCCACAAGGTAAAATTATGAAAAAAATCGATAATCTTTGGATTCCAAATGAGTTTGGAAGAGAAATAATATTTGATCTGACATTGCCAGCTTATAATTCTCCAAAGAAGAAACATCTCCTCATTTTTTTGCATGGATTTAAAGGTTTTAGAAACTGGGGACATTGGGATGCCATAGCTAATTCATTTGCTGATTCAGGGTATGGTTTTTTAAAGATGGATTATTCTTTGAATGGAACAAGCTATGATTCCCCCGGAGAAATATCTGATAAAAATGCTTTTGAAAATAATAATTTTAGCACAGAATTGAGCGATACAAGACAAATATTGGCTTGGGTGCATAAGCATAAATTCAGATTTGGTTGGGATCATGTCAGTTTAATAGGTCACAGCAGGAGTGGACCGATTGCATTGATTACCGCAGCTTTGGAAAAACAGATTCATTCTGTAATGACCTGGGCTTCCGTTGCCGATCTTTCCTATGCCTGGACTTCTGACGCCTTTGTTGAAAAGTGGAAAAAAGAGGGCAGGTATTTTGTGACCAATCAAAGAACGAAAGAGTCTTATGCTGTACTTTTTCAATTATGGGAGGATTACCATCGAAATCAATTATTATTCAAACTCAAAGAAATAACTTTTGGGACTGTTTTTCCAGTATTTTTAGCTCATGGTGACAATGATTCAGCTATTGGATTGGAAGATTTTGAGAAATTAAAACAATTATTTACAAGTGCTACATCTTTGGTAGTCAAAGGAGCAGATCATGTTTTTGGTGGTACCCATCCCTGGATTTCCAACCAATTGCCAGGGGCCTCTCAAGTTTTGGTTGATGGGTGCCTCCGATTTTTAAATGATTGTAAATAATTGATTCATTTTTTTATTTACTAATGTAATCCAAAAAATAAAGCTACCTTTGCGCCACAAAAGGTACTCTGTGCCATTAAATAAAAAAAAATGCAAACTCAAAAACTTAGAAACATTGCTATCATTGCACACGTTGACCATGGTAAGACTACTTTGGTTGATAAAATTCTTCATTTTTGCAGATTATTCAGGGAAAACGAAACAACTGGAGAACTGATTTTGGATAATAATGACCTTGAAAGAGAAAGAGGAATTACCATCTTAGCAAAAAATGTTTCTGTTAATTACAAGGGAGTAAAAATTAACATCATTGATACGCCGGGTCACGCTGACTTTGGAGGTGAGGTAGAGAGAGTTCTCAATATGGCTGATGGTGTATTGTTGTTGGTTGATGCGTTTGAAGGTCCAATGCCGCAAACAAGGTATGTATTGTCAAAAGCACTTGACTTAGGGAAAAAGGTTATTCTCGTAATCAATAAAGTGGACAAGGATAATTGTAGACCAGATGAAGTAAATGAAGATGTATTTGAATTAATGTTCAATCTGGATGCAACCGAAGAGCAATTGGAATATAGCACTGTTTATGGTTCGGCCAGAAATAACTGGATGGGGCCTGACTGGAAAACACAAACTACTGATATTAGCTATCTTTTAGATAAAGTATTGGAAGATATTCCAGCCCCATTGATCAACGAGGGTACTTTGCAAATGCAAATAACAAGCATAGATTTTTCTCAATATATTGGTAGAATGGCCATTGGTAGAGTTCATCGTGGTTCAATTAAGTTAAATCAACCCATTTCTTTAGTAAAACGAGATGGTAAGATTGAAAAATCCAGGGTCAAAGCACTTTATACCTTCGATGGTTTAGGAAAAGTACCGGTAGAAGAAGTTATCAATGGTGACCTTTGTGCCGTAGTTGGGATTGATAATTTTGAAATAGGTGATACGATCGCAGATTTTGAAGCTCCGGAAGCTTTGAATCCTATCAAGATTGATGAGCCTACAATGAGTATGTTGTTTACCATTAATGATTCTCCATTCTTTGGCAAGGAAGGTAAATTTGTAACATCAAGGCATATTCGTGAAAGATTAATGAAAGAGCTGGAGAAAAATTTAGCTTTGAGAGTGGAAGAGACAGATTCTGCAGATGCCTTCATGGTTTTTGGTAGAGGGGTAATGCACTTATCGGTTTTGATCGAAACGATGAGAAGAGAAGGATATGAGTTTCAGGTCGGGAAACCGCGTGTTATTGTTAAAATGATCGAAGGACAAAGAATGGAACCAACTGAGGTTTTATCCTTTGATGTTCCTGAGCAATATGCTGGTAAAATTATTGAGCTCACTTCCCAAAGGAAAGGGGATATGACCGTGATGGAACCTAAAGGAGACTTGATGCATCTGGAATTTGATATCCCTTCAAGAGGAATTATTGGATTAAGAACTCAGGTATTAAATAATACAGCAGGTGAAGCAGTAATGACCCACCGCTTCAGAAGTTATGAACCATGGAAAGGTGATATCCCATCCAGGATTAAAGGATCTCTCATCGTTTTAGAAACTGGGACATCCATTCCTTATGCAATGGATAAACTTCAAGACAGAGGAACCTTTTTTATCCCTCCTGGGGTAGAAGTTTATGAAGGTCAAGTGATTGGAGAACATATCAGGGAAAATGATTTGGTAATCAATGTGACTAAAACGAAAAAATTGACCAATATGAGGGCCTCGGGTTCAGATGATAAGGTCAAATTACCTCCACCTTTGGTTTTCTCTTTAGAGCAGTTTATGGAATATATTGGAGATGATGAATACCTGGAAGTAACCCCTGCTACGCTTAGGTTAAGAAAAATATACTTAAAGGAGCATGAACGTAAAAAAGCAGGTTTTGCAGCCAATGTAATGGTAGAGGAAGACTAAACATGAGAAATCTATTGCTGATTTTATATGCTGTATCTGCAGTTTTAGGCTTGGTAATTCCTTGGTATTACAATCTACATTTTATTTTGTACAGTGGGGAAAGTTTCAGCTTTGCTAAATTTTTCGCTGCAGGTATGGTCTCTGATCTGAGTTCTTCCCTCACAACAGATTTTATTATTGGAGGTTCAGCCGCAATGATATGGATGGGGGTTGAGGGGTATAGATTAGGAATGAAAAGATTGTGGATTTACTACCTGCTTACCTTTATGGTTGCTTTTGCTTTTGCATTTCCAGCCTTTTTGTTCATGAGGGAATTGTTACTTTCAGAAAAATCAGGCAAATCTAATCCAGGCTAGAGGTATAGTCCCACAGATGTTTAAAAATTTTGTATAAGGCGAAAGTGTCCATTTTACAATAGTTTAAAAGATCCTTTCTTATCCTCTTTTTTTCTTCATCACTTAGCTCTTTTGTCAAATATCTATGCCAATGAATGGCAGCACTCATTCCATCTGAAATTTCCATTTGGCTGTATGTCTCTTCCTCAGGGAAAATAGCAGGCAATATTTTTTTTATCGAACTTTTTCCATTACAAGCGGGATGAAAATAAAATCCGTTTTCCAATAAAAACACCTTTTCTAAATCTATGATTCTCTTGTTTACAGATGTAATGAAATCTTTAAAAGCTGGAAAATATGCTGCCATTTCGTTATTTCTTGCTTTTTCAAAACTATCATGCCAAACGAGTATACTACCAGATTGGTCTTGAATGTCTTGTTTCAATCGGGTAAGTAATTCGAGATAAGGCAAATCATTGCCCTCGGCTATATATTCTTTGTGTATCGGCTCAACCAAAGGATTTTCAAGTATGTGCAGGCTATATTGAAATACAATATGTTGTTGTGGGGAACTGTTTTTATAAATGGGAATAAATGAGGTAGTAGCTTCGTAATCAATAAAATAAATCGGATATTTAACTTGTTTGATCCAGGCTGCAAGTTCTTTTTTATAAATGATGGGTTGAGAAGAATTGCTTAATTTAATCTGTAATTGTTGGATTTTATTTTTTGAAAAAGCAATAGGTATCTCAGAAATCTGATGGATACCTAATGTCAAAAGTTGAAGAATCGTTTCTTTATCGATGCCTCTTAGTTCATTTAAGTTGGATTCTTGCAATTGTGGGTGAATATGAGAAAAGACCGGGCAATTTTTTGATTTACAACTATGTCTTGAATAATCAATTTCTGTTTGAAGTCCATAATCTAAGGCAACTTCTATCGTTTGGCTAATTTCAGGAACAAGGTCCATCACCTTTTTCTTTACCTCGTAAAAATGTAAAATTTTAGATTCAGTTTCTCCCTTCTCTTTTTTTATGTAGTTTGAATTCAAATGCGCTGAAAATATATTTTGAATTTTATAGCCAAGTCTTAAAAGTATCGAAACTTTAAATGCCATTTCATACTGCTGTGCCAAATTAAGTTTATAATGACTGTGAACTTCGCAAAATGAGATATATTTATCAGAACTTTCCCAACATAAATCGAGGTTCATTTCAAAGAAATCATCCCAAAATTGAACTTTTTGATTTGGGGTATAACCTTTTTCTTTAAAATATTGAATGGCCTTCAGTTCAAGTAAGGACCTTTGTTCTCGAAAAAAATCATGAGATAAGTCCTGTTCCTGTTCAATGGGTTGTTGCCTTAGTTTAAACCAAAACCTTTCTGGGCATTGTTGGAAATCTTTGATCAGGCCATATGTAATTTTTTGAATCATGGGTTGCTTTGTGACAATATTACTCTATAATGTTGAAAAAATCAAGGACATTTTATACTCATTAAGTTTGAGATCACAGAATCAGGTTTGAATTTTACTTTTTATTGGGAATTAAGCATTTTGAATTGTATCTTTGCGCTACATTTTTAATAAAAATCAAGTTAAACTGGATTTATGGCCAAGGTTGAATTAATAATGCCCAAACTAGGTGAAAGTATCATTGAAGCTACTATTCTGAGTTGGGATAAAAAAATAGGAGATTCCATCGCTCAGGATGAAAATGTTTTAACCATCGCAACAGACAAAGTGGATACAGAGGTCCCTTCACCCGTAGCTGGAATTTTAACAGAAATCTTTTTCTCTAAGGATTCTGTAGTTCCCGTTGGAAAGGCAATAGCAATCATTGAAACAGAGTCTGATGCCGAAGTAAAAGTATCTCCAGCAGTTGCTGAATCTAAAAAAGAGGAACAGAATCAACAACTTACTCCTGCCACCGACACAGCGCAAATTGTAGCCGAAACCTCTGGTTCAGATCGTTTTTATTCTCCTTTGGTGAAAAGTATTGCCAAAGCTGAAGGTCTAAGTTTCGCTGTCCTTGATACCATTCAAGGTACAGGCCAGAACGGAAGACTTACTAAAACTGACTTACTTCAGTTTATTTCCCAAAGACAAAGTTCTAAACCCTCACAGGGTCAGGTGGTTGGACAAATTCAAAATACCATTACATATAACAGCCCACAAATAGATGCCAGCGGTAACGTTGAAATTATCGAAATGGATCGTATGCGTAAGCTGATAGCTGAGCATATGGTTATGTCGAAACATGTTTCTCCGCATGTTACTTCCTTCGTTGAGTGTGATGTAACGCATTTGGTATTGTGGAGAGAGAAAATTAAAAAATCTTTCGAAGCAAAACATGGCGAAAAAATAACCTTTACACCAATTTTCATTGAAGCTGTTGGCAGGGCAATCAAAGACTTTCCTATGATAAACGTTTCAGTTAGAGGAACTGATATTGTAAGATATAAGGATGTGAACATAGGCATGGCTGCTGCCTTACCTTCAGGAAATTTAATTGTTCCAGTCATTAAAAATGCTGATACTTTAAATTTGATAGGATTGACTCAAAAAGTTAACGATTTAGCCCAGAGAGCCAGAGCAAATAAGTTAAAACCTGATGAAATTCAAGGGGGTACTTTTACATTGACTAATGTGGGTACTTTTGGAAATGTTATGGGCACTCCCATAATTAATCAGCCACAGGTTGCAATTATGGCAACTGGAGCTATCAGAAAAAAGCCTGCCGTTATTGAAACGCCAACAGGAGACGTGATTGCAATCAGACATATGATGTTTCTTTCTATGTCATATGATCATAGGGTAGTAGACGGACAATTGGGTGGATCTTTTATTCGTCGAGTTGCCGACTACCTAGAAACTTTTGATATCAACAGAGAAATATAATTTTACATACCGTTTTTTTAAGACGGTATTTTTTTTAAAACTTAATTCATGGAAAACAAAAATCATAAAATCATTTACACCTTTACGGATGAGGCACCAGCTTTAGCAACTTATTCTTTATTGCCCATTATTAATACGTTTACCAAGGCAGCTGGCGTATTGGTTGAAACCAGGGATATTTCCTTGGCCGGTAGAATTCTATCTCAATTTCCTGAGTTTTTGAGTGAAAATCAAAAGCTACCTGATGCCTTAACAGAATTGGGACAAATGGTTGTATTACCCGAAGCGAATGTTATTAAATTGCCTAATATTTCAGCTTCGGTTCCTCAGCTGAAAGGAGCCATAAAAGAATTACAAGATAGAGGTTATGCAGTACCTTCTTATCCAGAGGAGGCTTCTACTGAGGAAGAAAAATCGATAAAATCAAGATATGATAAGATTAAAGGATCCGCCGTTAATCCTGTACTGAGAGAAGGAAATTCTGACAGAAGAGCTCCGAATGCAGTGAAGAACTATGCAAAAAAACATCCCCATAAGATGGGTGTGTGGTCGAAGGATTCAAAAAGCCATGTTTCTACCATGCAGGCAGGCGATTTTTATCATAATGAAAAATCAGTGACTGTCGCACAAGCCACAGAGGTTTCAATTGTATTGCATCAAAAAAATGGTACGGAACAGGTGCTGAAAAAAGGTTTAAAATTAAAAGAGGCAGAGATTATTGATGGAACCTTTATGAGCAAAAAAGCTTTGGTTTCTTTCCTCTCTGAACAAATTGCTGATGCAAAAAAGCAAGATGTTTTATTTTCGCTTCATATGAAGGCAACCATGATGAAAGTGTCTGACCCTATTATATTTGGACATGCCGTAAAAGTATTCTTTAAAGATGTATTTGAAGAATTCGGAAATCTTTTAAGCAGCTTGGATATTGATGTAAACAATGGTTTTGGTGATTTGCTCTCCAAGATTGAAAAACTACCTGTTGAGCAAAAACAAAAAATTGAAGCGGCTATTCAAAAAGTATATCAAAATGCACCTGAAGTTGCTATGGTTGACTCTGATAAGGGTATAACCAATCTGCATGTACCATCTGATGTAATAGTAGATGCTTCTATGGCTGCTATGTTGAGAGATTCAGGTAAAATGTGGGATAGAGCCGGCAAGTTAAAAGATACCAAAGCTGTACTTCCTGATAGTAGTTATGCAGGTATGTATCAGGTTGTTATGGATTTTTGTAAAGAAAATGGAGCTTTTGATCCCAGAACAATGGGTTCAGTTTCTAATGTTGGTTTGATGGCCCAACAAGCAGAAGAGTATGGCTCTCACGATAAAACCTTTCAGATTGCCGCAGACGGAGAAATTAGAGTTGTTGATTCAAATGGCCAGGTATTGATTTCTCATCAGGTAGAGGAAGGGGATATCTGGAGAATGTGTCAGGTTAAAGACGCCCCTATTCAAGATTGGGTTAAACTGGCAGTAAAGAGAGCCAGAGCTACGCAAACTCCTGCTGTATTTTGGCTGGATAAAAACAGAGCGCATGATGCACAGGTGATTGCTAAGGTGGAGAAGTATCTTAAAGACTATGATACCCATGGATTGGAAATTTTAATTCTTTCTCCGATTGAGGCCATGAAATACTCTTTACCAAGGGTAAAAGCAGGCTTGGATACAATCTCTGTTACCGGAAATGTTTTGAGGGATTACAATACAGATTTATTTCCAATTTTAGAATTGGGAACTTCTGCCAAAATGCTGTCAATCGTTCCCCTAATGAATGGTGGTGGTCTTTTTGAAACAGGAGCTGGAGGTTCTGCTCCCAAACATGTACAGCAATTCTTAAAGGAAAACTATTTGAGATGGGATTCTTTGGGCGAATTCCTCGCGATGGCCGTTTCTCTTGAACACCTATCTGAAATTACTCAGAATAAAACAGCTAAAGTTTTAGCAGATGCCCTGGATAAAGCTACTGAAGAATTGTTAAACAATGATAAGTCGCCTGCCAGACAGGTAGGGGGGTTGGATAATCGTGGTAGTCATTTTTATATCGCGTTGTATTGGGCTCAAGCTATGGCGGCACAAAAATCAGATGCTCATTTAGCTCAAATGTTTGCTCCTTTGGCAGATTATCTTTCTCAAAATGAACATAAAATTGTTTCAGAATTACTTGAAGTTCAAGGAAAACCTGTGAATATTAACGGTTATTATTTCCCCGTACCCTCATTAGTGGAGCAAGCGATGAGGCCAAGTCCAACCCTGAATCATGCTTTAACATTGATATAAATTACAAGACCGGCTAAATGCCGGTTTTTTTTATGTTGAAAGCACTTTTTACCTTTATTTTTAAGGGAAGGAATTTTATCTTTGGCAAAATTTAAAATTTATACCATGCTGATTCAAGATATTTTAGCTCGCGAGGTTTTGGATTCAAGAGGAAATCCAACCGTTGAAGTAGAGGTGATAACAAATAATCAAATTATTGGAAGGGCTATTGTCCCTTCCGGTGCTTCTACAGGAAAGCACGAAGCTGTAGAATTAAGAGATTTAGATCCCAAAAGATATATGGGGAAAGGCGTCTTGCGCGCCTGTGATCATGTTATGAATGAAATTGCTGAAGAGTTGGTGGGAATGAGTGTTTTCGACCAAATTGATATCGATAAATGTATGATCCGCTTGGATGGCACTTCAAATAAGTCACGATTGGGTGCGAATGCTATTTTGGGTGTTTCCATGGCTGTTGCCAGAGCTGCATCGCAGGAGTTGGGATTGCCCTTGTACAGATATCTTGGAGGTGTTGGGGCCTGCACACTTCCCGTTCCTATGATGAATATTTTAAATGGTGGTTCCCATGCAGATAATTCAATTGATATACAGGAGTTTATGGTCATGCCTATTGGAGCAGATAATTTTTCTGAATCTCTAAGAATGGGAACTGAAATCTTTCATCATTTGAAAAAAGTACTGCAAGCAAAAGGCTATGCAACGAATGTAGGTGATGAGGGCGGTTTTGCACCCAACTTGAAGTCTAATGAAGAAGCGATTGAAACCGTTTTGATGGCAATAGAAAAAGCAGGTTACAGGCCGGGTGAAGACATCGTTATCGCTTTGGATGCTGCTGCTTCTGAATTTTATCTGGAAGAAGAGAAATTGTATCATTTTCATAAATCCAGTGGAAAAAAATTAAGTTCTGAAGAGATGGTCGCTTTCTGGGCTGACTGGACAAGCAAGTATCCGATTGCTTCCATCGAAGATGGATTGTTTGAAGATGACTGGACCGGTTGGAAAATGTTGACGGATAAATTAGGCGCCAAGGTTCAGTTGGTGGGAGATGATTTATTCGTAACCAATTCAAATCGATTGAAAAGAGGTATTGATGAAAATATTGCCAATTCAATTTTGGTTAAGGTAAATCAGATAGGTACCCTAACAGAAACGATTGAAGCTGTTCAATTAGCAACAAGATATGGTTTTAATAGTATTATGAGCCATCGTTCTGGAGAGACGGAAGATACAACGATTGCAGACCTTGCTGTAGCTTTGAACACGGGTCAGATCAAAACCGGTTCTGCTTCCCGATCCGACCGTATCGCAAAATATAATCAGTTACTTCGTATCGAGCAGGAGCTGGGTGATGCTGCTAGCTTTCGTGGTAAGGGAATCTTTAAGTTCTTGAAGTAGGATATCTAATTAATATTTCTGAAGGCTCGGAGTAATCCGGGCCTTTTTTTGTGTATTGTAGGTAAAATTATCTAAAATTCAGGT
>CAZNNX010000060.1:0-17174 GCA_964574485.1 uncultured Saprospiraceae bacterium
GGATATTGTAGGCGGTTACACTTATTTAAACCCCCAATATAAAAATTACAATACAGATGTAATTCGCTCCATTTCTGATTCTGTGAATGTTTTAAAATACAGATCAAGACATACGGCTAAAATTGATGTCCAGGCAGAATATAAAGGCTTATCAACTGGATTTACTTTCATGTACATGTCTTATATGGAAAACATTGATTGGTATTTAGACCAAGCTGGTACTTTTCCATCTATCCGCGAATTTAGAGACAGGCCAGAGATTAAGGCGGGTACCTTTATTTTCAATGCCAGGTTATCATATAAATACAAGTTTGTGAAACTATCCTTTCTTGCCAATAATATCCTGAATAATGAATATTGGGTCAGGCCTGGACGCCTGGAAGCTCCTCGAAATTTTGCACTCAGGCTGGATTTTACCATTGAAGGAAAAGAAAAATCAAAATAATACCCTTGATGAAATAATTTAGTAAAAAGTCCGAAACTCTGCTTCGGACTTTTTATTTTTAAGAAAAAAAATTGATTCTCGACTTCCTATCTTTTTATCTCAAAGCAAAAACTGTATATAAAGTACACTCACCCTTTTTATTTCATTTTTTTACTGAGGTACTGGACGACGACAGAGACTTTTATGTTTTTTCTGATTTACAGTTGTTGAGACAAAGACTTTCAAAAGATAACAGGCGCCTTCTAATAGAAGATTTGGGCGCCGGCTCGAAAAAAACAAAAACAAAAAATCCGAAGCTAAAAGATATTCTGGCAAATGCGGTTTCTCCTCAATGGCAATTAGAATGGTTATTTAAAATCTGTGAAACCTATCAACCCAAATATATTTTAGAATTAGGCAGTTCCTTGGGTTTGAGCACTATTGCACTGGGATCCGCCAATCAATCAGCTAAACTAATCAGCATAGAAGGCTCTGAAGCCTTACATAAAATAGCTCAGTTAAACATCAATGAATTTGGTCTAAAAAATTGTGAAATAAGGTGCGGTTCTTTCGATCAAGTTTTACCTGAGGCTCTCTCTGCATTAGGAAGAGTTGACCTGGCCTTTTTGGATGGCAATCATAAAAAAACACCCACAGTACAATACTTTGAACAGATCCTACCCTATTGCCATGATCAAACCATCTTAATTCTGGACGACATTTATTGGTCTGAAGAAATGAAAGAGACTTGGAATCTCTTACATAACAGATCGGAAGTAAGTTTATCGATTGATTTATTTTATTTTGGACTTTTATTTTTCTCTCCTGATTTCAAAGAAAAAATACATGAACAATTGATCCCCCAAAAATGGAAACCCTTCCAATGGGGCTTTTTTCCTTAATTTCATATTTATTTCATCTCTGTTCACCGATTAATCTCTATTTTTATCTTTAATTTTAAGAAAAACAAATGGAATGCCACAAAGTGAAATTGTATTAACCTTAGAGAAAATTGAGCTTATAGATTTTTACGGCCAGAATGACATTAAGTTAAATCTGGTACGTGCCCATTTTAATGATATCTCTATGAATTACAGAGGGAATCAAATTAAGCTGATTGGAGATAAAAAAAGGGTGCAGGAATGCAAGTCGGTTATTGAATTGATGATTAAAGTATTACAGCAATTTAATGAATTGAGCATTCAGGTCGTTCAGGAAATTTTGCAAGGTGAAAATCCATTTGAATCAAAACTTAAAACCGATAGTAAAAATATCATTCTACATGGCAGATTTGGTCAGGCAATAACGGCCAAAACCAAAAATCAAAAAAAATTAGTTGAGCTTTCTGAGCAAAATGATATACTTTTTGCCATAGGTCCTGCTGGAACAGGTAAAACTTACACAGCAGTTGCCATGGCTGTTAAAGCATTGAAAAACAATCTCGTCAGAAGAATCATTTTAACCAGACCTGCCGTTGAAGCGGGAGAAAACTTAGGCTTTTTGCCGGGCGACTTAAAGGATAAAATTGATCCGTACCTAAGACCCTTGTATGATGCCCTGGATGATATGATACTCCCTGAAAAGCTAAATCAGTTTATGACCAATCGCATAATTGAAGTAGCTCCACTGGCATTTATGAGAGGGCGTACACTTGATCATGCCTTTGTTATTTTGGATGAGGCACAAAATGCCACTGAAATGCAATTGAAAATGTTTTTAACTCGTTTAGGTCCCTCAGCCAAATGTATTATAACGGGCGATTTAACACAAATTGACCTACCAAAAAACCAAAGGTCTGGGTTGTTTAAATCTTTACAAATCTTACAAGGAATTGATGGGATTGGCATGATCTTCCTCGAATCTGGTGATGTTATCAGACATAGGCTGGTAAAGGAAATCATCAATGCTTACGAACGAGACGAAGCAAAACAAGAAAGAAAAAAAGAGGAAGAGAAGGAAAGAAAGAAATTGGATTAATCTTGTTCAGGATCTATCTTACAGACCCTGCCTGCATGTCGCCCACCTTCAAAAGGAGTATTTAAAAATTGACCCACAATGGAATGCAACTGAGCAAGGTTGATAAATCGTACCGGTAGGGCGAGTATGTTCGCATCATTGTGTAATCTGGCCAGGGAGGCAATTTCTTCATTCCAGCAAAGTGCAGCCCGAATCCCTTTATATTTATTTGCAGTTATGGCCACCCCATTTCCGCTGCCACACATAATAATTCCCATGTTAGCATTTCCATTTAGGATAGCCTTGGCAACAGGGTGAACAAAGTCAGGATAATCAACCGAATCCGTACCATGCGTACCAAAATCTAAAATCTGAAATCCTTTTTCTCTCAGAACTTCCAATAGCTCCGACTTCATGGTAAAACCGGCGTGATCGCATCCAATGGCTATGGTAATCGTATTCATTATTGTAAATTTTAGGCAAATTAATTAAAAATTTCAACTTTTGTGACAAAAGTCACTGAGCATTGATGAAAAGGTCCTTAGATTTGAAGAAAATAAATTCTCTTTATGAAAAATCTTTTTTTCCTGTTATTTATCACTTCTTTTCTTGCAGGATCCTGTCAACAAAACAGCCATTCCACTTCTTCCAGCCAGCATCAGGTTTTGGCATCCAAAGAATTTAACAATAAGCTAAAGTCTTTAAGCGGAGCTCAGCTTGTAGATGTTAGAACATCTGAGGAATGTGCTGCAGGCAAAATAGGAAATGCCAGGAATATCGATTTTTATGCTTCTGATTTTAGTCAAAAAATCATGTCTCTTGATCCCAAAAAGCCTGTTTTTATCTACTGTAAAGGTGGAGTAAGATCTGCCAAAGCTGCACAAATCATGAAATCCAAAGGTTTCAAAGAGATCTACGAACTCTCCGGGGGATATGATTCTTACACTAGGTAGTTTTTTCCTGAAGTGCCGAATCTGTAATAACAAAATTTCTTCGAGGAATTGACCCAAAATCAATTTCCTCTAAGGTAGATACCAGTATTAAAGCTTTGCTCTTTACCCTGACTGATTCCAAAACCTGAACCATTTGCCTGCTTTTTGAAGCGTCCAGCCCTTCAAATAAATCTTCTAAAATCAAAATTTCCGGAAACCCACATAAGGCCAGGTCCAACTGAAGAAGTTTAGACTCAAATTTAGGAAGGGATTTAAGAGGTTGATTATAAAATACTTTCAGATCCGGCCGATCCAGGGAAGGGATGGCATGCGGAAACAACAATTGCAAGGAATGCATATGTTGGTTAAAGGACCATTCTGGTATGATGCTGCTCTTTGAGACAAAACCCATTTTTTTTCTCAGATCTTGCTTACTTGCTTTGTCAATGGTTCTAAGTTCTTTTTGAAAAATACTAAACAAACCTTCATAAGGCAAATCCAACAATTGCAAAAAGGAGAAAAAATAGGATTTACCACTTTGATTTGCTCCTTGAATTACGATAAATTCACCGATCCCAGCCTTACATTCTTCTATGAATAAGGTGGTATTTTGCTGAGATTTCAGGCTCAGTTTTTTACATTCAATGAAGTTTGATTTTTCTGTTATCATTTATCGTGATTTCATTCAATAAAAAGTGAATAAATGTTAAAATTGATTATTTTCGCAGAACAAAGATACTATTTTCCTTAAAACCCATACAATATTTACTCAGCCTGTAAAGGAAAACAATTGTATGTACTTATGTTAAAAATTATACCCTCTATAGATATTTACCAAGGAAAAATTGTAAGTCTTGCCCAAGGAGATTTTAATCAGATTACCTATTACGAAAAAAACCCCATTGATTTTTCCCTGGAAGTTTCAGAGGCAGGGTTTGACCGTCTTCAAATCATAGATTTAGATGGTACTAAATCCAAAAAAGTTCAAAATTATCAGATTCTGTCTGAAATCATTAAAAACTCAAGACTCAGGATACAATTTGGCGGTGGTATCAAGACTGATGAAGACATTGAGAAATTATATGATATTGGTGTGCATCAGGTTATCATAGGATCTCTTGCAGTAAATAATCCCAAAAAACTTTTATCTTGGCTGCAAAAGTATGGTCCTGACAAAATTATTCTTGGCGCCGACGTCTTGAATGGATTGATCCGAATTGATGGTTGGATCAACCAAACAGAATTCAAGTTACATGATTATCTGACCAATTATCAATGGCATGGAATCAAAAACGTTATCTGCACTGATATAGTACATGACGGGATGTCTAATGGAGCCTCAGTAGATTTCTACAAACAATTAAAGAAAAAATTTCCTGACCTGAGAATCAGTGCCAGGGGTGGCATTAGATGTTTGGACGAACTCAAAGCCTTAGCCAAGGTTGGATGCTATTCCGTAATAATTGGTCGATCAATACAAGAAGGAATTCTGCAATTAAAAGAGCTCGCTGCTTTCTAATGACCAAAAAAATGTTTCTGAAGAAAGGACTCGATCGCATGATATAGTTCTGTTTGTGCTTTGGAATGCCATTTAGAACCAATTACATGGGTAGCAGCCTGAGGAAAGGATTTCTTTTCCTTTTGATCAGAATCGGATGACAAATCCTGGAACATTGACAACATAGCTTTCACTGAAACAGTTTCATCCTGTTCTTTTTCATTTTTATAATAATATCCCATAAATACAGGATGAGATATTTTTTTAAATATCTCTTTTTGCATGGTTTGATCAAGAAGATATTTCATCGCAATTAATCCTTCTATTCGATAGCTGCAGGTCCAATATTGACGAACACTATCATTTTCAGGTGTCCATTTTCTATAGTAGGATCCCATTACCCACCTTGCCAATTGTAATCCCCATGGTCCTGACAATAAAAAGGAACTTGGGTCTGCCAAAGCTATATTGGGAGAAAGCATAATATGACCTGCTACGGTACTATCCGCAGCAGAGAGGTATAAACCGAGTGTGCTTCCTGTAGAACAGCTTATGATGATGATTTTTCTTCCTAAAATTCTTGCCTGGGCCAAAGCCATTTTAGCAGATTGAATATAAGAATTGGGTGTTAAATGTAAAAAAGCATCTTTATCATCAATGCCGTGCTGGTCTAATCTGGCCAGGTAGAGGTTTGACTTGAATCTTTTAGCCAATTCCTGAGGTATCGGATCTGATTCCATCGGACTTGCTGAAAATCCATGTAAATAAACAAAACAATAATCTGTAACTGTTTGCATGGTATCTGCCCAGATAATTCTAGCCTCATTGTTTGGTTTTAAATGGGGTATATACCGATCTTCCTTAACAAGGCTATCCAAAAAAATGGGTTGGTTGTCAAAAGCTTCAAATTTTGCTCTTGGCCCGCAGAAATAGAGCAATACCAGGGCAATTAAAAATAAAGAAAGACTGATTCCCATCCATTTGAGCAGAGAAAGAAAAGTCATTAAAACAGTGATTTTATGATATGATCTATACTGATACCTTCAGCTTCAGCCTTGTAATTGCGAACCACTCTATGGCGTAATACATTTTGCGCAATGGCTTGAACATCCTCCTTATCTGGTGAATACTTTCCATGTATAGCCGCATGACATTTCGCACCTAAGACTAAAAATTGAGAAGCTCTCGGACCTGCACCCCATGAAATGTAATTATTCACCATAGTTGTAGCCATCTCTGATCCAGGTCTTGTTTTATGTGTCAATCCGACTGCATATTCCAAGACATTATCTGCTATGTGTATTTTACGAATTAATTGTTGAAAAAACAAGATCTCCTCTCCTTTCATGATCGAATTCAACTGAATTTTCTGGCCTGAAGTAGTATTTTTTACAATATCTACTTCTTGTTTGTAAGAGGGATAATCTAAAAAAATATTAAACATAAAACGGTCCAATTGGGCTTCGGGAAGCGGGTAGGTTCCTTCCTGTTCAATTGGATTTTGCGTCGCTAATACAAGAAATGGTTTTGGAAGCATATGAATATGCCCTGCAACAGTTACACTTCTTTCCTGCATAGCCTCCAACAAAGCTGCCTGTGTTTTTGGAGGAGTTCTGTTGATTTCATCTGCCAGAAGAATATTGGTAAAGATAGGACCTTTTGCAAAAGTAAAATGACGATTTTCATCCATCACCTCTGAACCTGTAATGTCTGAGGGCATTAAGTCAGGTGTAAATTGTATTCTCTTAAAATCTAAATCGAGCACTTTGGAAATTGTATTTACCAGCAATGTTTTTGCCAGGCCTGGAACACCAACCAATAGGCTATGACCATCACAAAACATTGAAATCAAAACAGATGTAACTACATCGTCTTGACCAACAATCACTTTTGAAATTTCATTCTTCAGGGCCTGATAAGATTGTGCCAATCCGTCAACTGCCTCTACATCATCTTTATATGTTTTCATAATTTTATGTTTAAGGTCTCAGATTCCAACGTGTTAGTAGTGGACAAACACTGTCTTTGTTATTGGGATAAAAATTTTTCACATAGTCGCCAAGTGCATTATATTTTATATCTACAAAGTTTTTGGGGATCTTTTTGTTCACCCATTCCTGAATAAAATTTACTTTTTTCTCTTCAATCGCAGCTTGATAAATTCTGGAATAATCATCTTTTAAATTGGCGATATGTGGAAAAGACCGGTTTCTTATTTTGATTATTTTAAACAAAGATTCACCCTGAGGAGAAGCAAATTCAACAGGAGAGGAAATATCCCCTATTTTTAATTTCTCAATTGCAAAATAGATTTCCGGTTCCAGGTCGCCCAATTCCCAGTATCCTTCACCTGTAGTGGGATTGGTTAAAACCCCTGCTCTTGTTTTGCTAAAATCTTCTTCAGAAAATTTTTGAACCGCTTGTTCAAAGGTGAATGAATCAATTAAAATAAGCGTTCTGATACTATCCAAATACTTTTTGGCATTCTCGTGATCATCGATAGTGATAGCAGGTTTGACCAAAATATGGCGGGTAGAAATATTATTACCCAGGCGGCCCATCAATTGAATAATGTGGTATCCGAACTCTGATTTCACAACTTCAGATACCTCGTTTACATCCAGTTGATAGGCAGCAGCTTCAAATTCAGGTACAAAACTACCTCTTCCCGTGATGCCCAGGTCTCCCCCTCTCAGTGCTGAACCCTTATCATCGGAATACTCCCTGGCAATTTGAGCAAAATCTGCCCCTTGTTCTATAATTCTTTTACGTAATTCGTCAGCCTTGTCTTTAGCTCTCTGGTCCTCTGCCGGACTAACTTTAGGTTTCACAACCAGTTCCAGCAATTCCACCTCAGAATTAAAATAAGGGAGGCTGTCTTTGGGAATTCTATCGAAAAATAACTTTACTTCTTTGGGTGTAACAGCAACAGATTGCATAATCTGACCCTGCATTTTTTGTATTAAAATTTGCTTGCGCATATCATCTTTCATCTCGGATTTAACTTCCTGAGGTGTTTTTCCATAATACATTTTAAATTGTTCGGGATCACCGCCCATGTACTTCAATATTTCATTGATCCTACTATCTATTTGCGCTTCTACCTCTTCATCTTTTACAACTACGCTATCTTTTTCAGCCTCTGTAAGTAACAATGCATTGGAAAGAAGTTGATCCAATACCAAACATCTGGCATTTTCAGGTAATTTACCACCTGCTCTTGATTCCATGAGCTTGTATTGAGATTCAATATCAGAAACCAAAATGATTTCCTGACCAACAATTGCCACTACTTTATCAATTTGTGTTTGCGCAGATAAATCATTTCCAAGAATACACAAGATTCCCAAAGCAAAAAACAAAGGCAATTTGTTTTTATTTGATATAAGATTCAAACACATTTGACTTCTTTCCTTTTTCATATACATTTTTTCTAATATCCTGCAAGATACTACTTCTTCTCTGTTGAAGAATAATTCTTGAAATTTCTTCTTGCACCTGACTAAGAGGTACCGGTTCATTTTTATCCTTAAACTCGAATACCTTCAACAAATATAAGTATTGCTCATCGGTTTTATCATAAATCCTGTTGATATCATAATCCTGATCAATCTGATTCCCGCCAGGCATTCTTTCAGTTATTTTTTCAAATTTCACCCATTGTTCTTTTTCAAGCACATAAAGGATATCTTCTCTACCCGCACAAATCTGTTTTAATTTTTCCAAATCTGAATTTTTACCAGATTTAAACCATTTTCGAATATCATCTGATTCGGGCAAATCACGATTTACCTTTATAAAATGACAACGAATCCAATTTTGACCTGAAATGTATTGATCCTTGTTTTCTTCATAATATTCAGCCAATTGCATGGCGGTGACTACCGTATCCATCTCTTCTGAAACTATCTGCTGTTCGTACATTGAAATAATCAAAGCATTGCGATAATTTTCAACAAGCCGGTCTATTTTCTTTGTCTCCTTATTGGAAATATTTTTTGCTGCGACACCCAATACCAGCTGGTCCATAATCCATTTGTTGGCATAGGCCTTTAGTTGGCTGATACTATCCTCTGTAGACAAACCTTTTCCAATCCCGTCTACATCACTGCTGTAAAGATAGGAATTGTAAGATCTTGCAATCGGACTACCCTTTGGCTTATCCCAAGAATTTGAACAAGATCTGTACAGAAATAAAGATAACACACAGAGCAAGAGTGCAAGAGCAGAAAAAACAAGAATTTTATTCAGATTTGACTTAAACATAGATAAAAACGGCTATACTGATTGTGTAAGTTGATGAAAAACATCCTCGATAGTAGATTTTTCCTTACGCATTTCTAAAATGACAAACTGATGATCAACTGCAAATTGAAAAATATCTTTTCGAATATCCTTTTCTCCATCACAATAGAATTGAAACACTGAGGGGGATACAGCTTGTATTCGATTAACATCCTTTATTTTTTTAAGAAGATCTTTTGATAACAATCCTGCAAATTCGACAGTAATGATATTTTGTTCTGATTTATTTCCTTTCAAATCCTCTATCCGGTTATTGGCTACAAGCTTTCCTTTATTAATGATAATAACCTTGTCACATAGTGCCTGTACTTCTTGCATGATATGAGATGAAAAAATAACAGTTTTTTCCTTCCCTAATTCTTTTATCAAACTCCTGATTTCCACCAATTGATTAGGATCCAACCCTGAGGTAGGTTCATCTAAAATCAATACTTCCGGATTATGCAACATGGCTTGGGCCAAGCCTACTCTTTGTTTGTACCCCCTGGATAGCTGATGAATTTGTTTGTGTCTTTCAGGACCTAATCCTGTCTTCTCTATCATTCTCTCTACTTCCTGATTCAGATTTGGAATTTTATGCAGAGAACCAATAAACCGAAGATATTCCTTTACATACATTTCCTTGTAGAGAGGGTTGTGTTCTGGCAAATATCCAATTCTTTTTTTCACCTCCATCGCATCTGTAGTGGTATCGAATCCACAAATCTTTGCAGAGCCTGAACTCTGAGGAATAAAACAGGTAAGAATCTTCATCGTTGTACTCTTCCCTGCTCCATTTGGCCCGAGAAAACCTAAAATCTCTCCTTTTTTGGCCTCAAAACTTATCCCGTCAACAGCATGTTGGGTTCCATAAATCTTAGAAAGTTGCTCAACGATAACAGACATTTATTATTTTTTAGAATGTAAATGTAGCGAAGATAAGAATGAATCTCTGTCCTTTGTGTTAAAATTATGATAAAAAAGCGTCTTCATTCTATCCAAAGTATGTGTCTGAGCATTTTTTTTTAACTTTACCATGTTATGAGATTGATTTATTCAAATATTGCACTCTTTCTTTATTTCCTTGTATTGTTTCACAATACAGCACCTCATAGGCATGATGACCAAAATAGTATAAATCAAGATCCTGCACTTATTTCATGGTTTTCTAAGATCTTTGGTCAAAATCATGCTCATTCATTACAGAACGATACAACTTTCTGTATTCATCAAGTCAATCAAGATGATTTTCAATCTTTATTTGTAGACCTTGGTCCGTGTTTTCCTGCACAAGCTATCTTGCAATTTTTGGCAAAGCCTGAATCCTTTCAAAAAAAACTACTAGAAGATTGGGGGTTGAAAAACCTACCAAATACCACTTCTTCACTAGTATTAAACCCAAGCTTTCAACAAAAGCAACATAAAAGAGGACCACCCTTTGTAAGTTAATTTTTTTATAACTTACAAAACTTATTTTATGTTGAATCAAATCATAAGCTATTCCGTACGGAATAAGCTGCTCATTATTTTAGGAACCATAGGCATTATCGGTATTGGACTTTTTTCACTCAATAAGCTTCCCATTGATGCAGTCCCGGATATCACAAACAATCAGGTGCAGATTATTACCTCTTCGCCTTCTCAATCTGCCTTAGACATTGAGAGACTAGTGACCTTTCCTGTGGAACAGACTATGGCCACGATTCCAGGTATTGAAGAACTAAGATCATTCTCTCGGTTTGGACTATCAGTAGTAACTATTGTATTCAAAGACAATATTGATATATATTGGGCAAGACAACAAGTGAATGAAAGATTGAATCAGGCAAAAGCTCTCATTCCAGATCAGATTGGCAGCCCTGAAATGGCACCTGTTTCTACAGGTCTAGGAGAAATTTATCAATATGTAATTCATGCCAAAAATGGCTACGAGGAAAAATATGATGAAAGGGAGTTACGAACAATTCAAGATTGGGTTGTAAGAAGACAACTCCTTGGTGTTGAAGGCATTGCAGATGTAAGTAGTTTTGGTGGAAAATTAAAACAATACCAAATAGCGTTAAACTCTGCATTATTAAATAGATATGAAATCACACTTTCCGAGATCTTCGAAGCCCTGGAAAAAAATAACCAAAATACGGGGGGGGCTTATATAGAAAAGAATTCGTCTGCTTATTTTATAAAAACAGAAGGTCTGTATGAATCAATTTCAGACATAGAAAATACCTGTATTCGATACGACGAAAAAGGTAGTCCTTTATTAATGAAAGATATATCTAAAATTTCTATTGGAGAATCTAATCGATATGGCGCTTTGACTAGAAATGAAAGTGGTGAGGTTGTTGGAGCGATTGTTCTCATGCTAAAAGGAGCTAATGCCTTTGAAGTTATACAGAAAGTAAAAGCTAGAATTAAACAAATTCAAAAAACTCTCCCTGAAGGAGTTGTCATTGAACCTTTTTTGGATAGAACCAATCTCGTAAACAAAACTATAAAAACAGTTCGAAATAATTTATTGGAGGGAGCGCTCATTGTAATTTTTGTATTGGTACTGATGCTGGGAAATCTGAGAGCAGGCTTGATTGTAGCTTCTGTTATACCACTTGCAATGCTTTTTGCAGTTAGTTTGATGAATGTTTTTGGAGTTTCTGGTAACCTGATGAGTCTTGGTGCAGTAGATTTTGGAATCATTGTGGACGGTGCGGTCATTATTGTGGAGGCAACATTACATTTCCTTTCACAATCGGGTACAAAAAGATTAACACAAAAGGAAATGGATGCCCAAGTGTATGAAGCCGCGAGTAAAATAAGTAAGAGTGCAAGTTTTGGAACACTTATAATTCTTATTGTCTATTTGCCCATTTTAGCATTATCTGGTGTGGAAGGGAAGATGTTTGTTCCAATGGCACTCACTGTAACATTTGCCATAATGGGAGCCTACCTGCTTTCCCTAACCTATGTTCCTGTTGTAAGTTCTTTATTTTTGAGTAAAAAAATACAACATAAAGAGAATTTATCAGATAGGTTCCTTGGGCTTCTTAAACAAAAGTATAAGGTTCTACTTTCTTTTGTTCTTGAGCAACCCAAACTTGTTATTTCCTCTGCGCTCATTTTACTTGGCATTGCTTATCTGATTTTTACAAAATTGGGGGCAGAATTCATACCTTCTCTTGACGAAGGCGATTTCGCCGTAGAAGTAAGATTAATGACAGGCAGTAGCCTTTCTGAGACAATTAAGACCACGACAAAAGCATCTGGCATTTTAAGGAAAAGATTTCCAGAAATTAAAGAGACAATAGGTAAAATTGGATCTGCCGAAATCCCAACCGACCCTATGCCTATTGAAGCTTGTGATCTCATGTTGATTTTGAAAGAGAGAAGTAATTGGACTTCTGCAACCAGCAAAGAAGAACTGGCCAAAAAGATGAAAGATACTTTAGAAAAGTATTTACCAGGCGTAAGCTTTGGATTTCAGCAACCCATTCAAATGCGATTTAACGAACTTATGACAGGAGCCCGACAGGATGTAGTCCTGAAAATTTATGGAGAAGATTTACTGGAATTGAGTAAGTACGCACAAGAAACTGGAAAAATCATCAATCAAATAGCAGGAGCTGAAGATATTTATATTGAAGAACTTACAGGCTTACCTCAAATCAATGTGCAGTTTGATAGAATTAAACTAGCTCATTATGGTGTAGATATTACCGTTTTGAATCAAACTATAAATACGGCACTGGCAGGTCAAAGCGCAGGCTATTTCTATGAGGGAGAAAAAAGGTTTGACTTAGTTTTAAGATATGACCAAGAATCCCGAAAGCAAATTTCTGAAATTGAAAAAATACCTGTTCCGAACCAAATGGGTAAAATGATACCCCTTGCACAATTAGCTCAAATTGAAATTATTGAGGGTCCAAACCAAATTCAAAGAGATGATGCCAAAAGAAGGGTAATTGTTGGTTTTAATGTAAGAGGTAGAGATGTTGAAAGTATCGTAAATGAATTACAAACAAAAATATCCAAAGAAATAACATTTAGCCCTGGTTATTACATTTCTTATGGCGGTTCATTTGAAAACCTACAGGAAGCAAGTAAAAGATTAGGCATTGCGATTCCGCTTGCCTTAGTTCTCATTTTTATCCTTTTATATTTTGCATTTAACTCCGTCAAATATAGTATACTCATCTTTACAGCAATACCATTTGCAGCTGTAGGTGGTATTTTTGCCCTTTGGATCAGAGACCTGCCACTGAGTATTTCTGCAGCAATAGGATTCATAGCACTTTTTGGCGTTGCCGTACTTAATGGTATTGTAATGCTTACAGAATTTAACAGAGCGAAAGAAACCTTAGAACTCAAATCTGCTAAAGATCTGATTCTCGAGGCCGCTGCCACTCGTTTGAGACCTGTTTTAATGACTGCTGCAGTGGCTTCACTTGGATTTTTACCAATGGCTCTATCCCATTCAGAGGGTGCCGAGGTTCAAAGACCTTTAGCTACAGTTGTAATTGGTGGTCTCTTGAGTGCTACGATTCTCACTTTAATTGTTCTTCCCACCATTTATTTATTTTTTGATAAGAAAACTTACAATCAAAACTAAACCTAAGCTCATGAAAAATATAATGATAAAAATTCTTTTACTTATTCTCTTGCTTAGTTCATGTCATTCGAATGATACCAAGCCAGAAGTAACTGCTGTTGAAATAGAATTAGAAAATAATACTGTAGAATTAAATCAGGATCAAATTAGCAGTCTTGAAATTAATTCTGAAAAAGCAACAATCAGAACTGTAAACCCATTAATAGAAATGAAAGGATTTATTAACATTGATCCTCAAAATAGTTTTGATTTACATCATCCCTTCGGTGGTCAGATACAAAATCTACTTGTGTTAAAAGGTCAGCCCGTAAAAAAAGGACAAATACTTTTTACTCTCGAAAATCCTCAATTTGTAGAATGGCAACAATCATACCTTGAAAATCTCACACAGTTAAAATACGCAGAGATTGAATACAAAAGACAGGCAGAACTTGCCAAAGAACAGATTAATTCATCCAAAAATGTTCAAAAGGCAAAGCTTGAATTTCAATTAATTCAAACCAAATTGGCAAGCATCAAGACAAAGCTTATTTGGATCGGTATAGACTTGGACAATTTAGAACATGGGAATTTTGTAAACTCAATCGCTGTCAAAAGCCCAACTCAAGGTATTATTTCAGAAATTTTATCAAAAAATGGCAGTTATGTAGAGCCAACAGATTTGATACTTCAAATTATTAATACGGAAGCTTTTTACGCAGAATTATCAGCTTATGAAAAAGATCTTTCCAAAATAAAACTTGGACAGGAAATCCAACTTGAAATTTTAGGTGAGACTTACACTAAACAAGGTAAGATTTATCTTATAGAACCTAAAATTCAGGATGATAAAACAGTTAAGGTACATGCCAAAATTTTTTCAGATCCGAATAAATTGTTTCAAAATCAATTTGCAAATGCAAAAATTTATTTAGGAAAAACAGAGGCTCTCACAGTTTTAGAATCAGCTATTATTTCCTACAAAAAGAAAAATTTTGTTTTCATTGTCTCAGGGAATGGGAAATATGAAAGTAGAGAGGTTCAAACTGGTATTCAAGCTGATGGTTTTATTGAAATTATATCGGGCATAGAATCAAATGATAATGTTGTTATATCTGGCGCATTTCAATTATTGGCAATACTTAAAAACAAAGAAAATGAATAAGATAATCCTCCTAAGCCTAGTACTTACTTTATCACTCGGGTACCTGCACTCTCAGACTAATATTTTAATAAATAAAGATGAACTGATAAATAAAGCGCTACAATCAAATTTAAAAATACATTACAATCAAATTAAACTGAATGCTCTTCAAATGGGTAAAAATCAGTTTAGCCATTTTGGAAATACAGAATTATCTATACTCATGGGTCAGACGAATTCAATAAAGTTTGATGAAAATATTTCCATAAATCAAGAATTAATACATCCAGCAAAAATAAAAGCCTCTAAAGAAGTATTTCAATCTGAAATAAATCATCAAGAAATTCTGACAACCCTTGAAAAAAAAGATTTAATTCTTGAAATAAACCTAGAGTGGAATAATCTGGAGTATCTACATGAACTCTCGGAACTTTATAGTGTTAGAGATACAATACTTAATCAGATTATACAGTTAACTCAAAAAAAAATACAATCGGGCGAAACAGCTCCTATTGAACTCAATCAATGTATAATAAACCAAAAAATAAATCTTGAAGAACTACGGGACCTAAAAAGAAATCAAACCTACTCTATTCAAAAACTTTCATTGTTTTGCCATTCTAATCTTGACTTCGAACCCATTTTTACATCCTTATCTGAATTCAAAGTCTTCACTAAAAGTACAGATGCTCCAAGCAATCATATTTTAGTTGAAATTGAATCTGCGAAAATTGAGAAGAATAACAAACAAATTGATTTTCTTCAAAAAACGCTTTATCCTGATTTTAAATTTGGTTATTTCATACAATCTTTAGCAGGGACTCAAGAAATTAATTCTCAACTAATTAATTTTAATTCTACCCCTCGTTTTCAAGGATTTCAAATAGGCCTTAGCTCTCCCATTCTTCAATTTTACACTGTAAAAAAGCAGAAAGAAATGTTAACAACGCTAAATAAAGCCATAGAATCAGATAAAGATAGGGTAACGCAAGAGATTAATTTTAAAATCAAACAGATCGAATCAAATATTACTTATCTAAATTCTGCCCTCAACAAGTATCGTATTGAAATTATTCCCTTGATAGAGGAACTTCAAACCGCTTCGCTCAAAGCTTACCAAATCGGAGAAATAGAATTTATTACTGTTTTTGTAAAT
The DNA here is from genome assembly GCA_964574485.1 of uncultured Saprospiraceae bacterium. Lineage (GTDB taxonomy): Bacteria > Bacteroidota > Bacteroidia > Chitinophagales > Saprospiraceae > Saprospira. Next base: position 15,974 of record CAZNNX010000060.1, read on the forward strand.
GAAGAAAAATTGTTTGAAGCCAAAAAGAAGATTTTAGAATTATATAAAAATAAAAACGATTGGGAAATATGGTTATCTTACTATAAATAGTAAGATTAATCTTAAACCTTTACCTTTTACAACTGTCTCAACATCAAACAAAAAATATTACAACTATGAGACTGTATTTTTTTTATGCTGTACTACTTTTTCATGGCAGCCTCTTTGCTCAAAATAATTGGGAAGTTTTGGGATCCAGATTGGTAAATGACCGATTAGAAAGGGATGTTATTCCCGTAAGCTCTACCCGCGGAGATTTTAAAGCCCTGCTATTTAGGGTAAAAGGCGCCTCTGTAGACTTTAGAAAAGTGAAAGTTGTTTTTGGCAATGGTCAGGAACAAGATATTGAATTGAGAAATACAATTCAAAATGGCAGTTCTTCGAGGGTAATTGATCTGGATGGAAAAGACAGAATTATCAAAGAAATTATTTTTTGGTATGACGCGAATACCATTCGAGGTAAAAAAGCAATGGTTCGTGTTTTCGGCAAAAATTAATTGGATGCTTGAAGCAAAATAATTTTTTGAGGAGCAAATCCATCTATTTTTAGTATATAAATACCCCAGGGTATATCTTGAAAATCAAGAATACCCTCTTTTTGATTTAAAACCGTCTCCCAAACCTTTGATCCCAAACTCTGATAGAGTGCGCATCTTGTATTTTCTTCAGGGAGAAAAGGAATTGTATAATTACATATACGCTGGGTTGGATTCGGAAAGAGCTGAAGTTCAGGTCTTGCATTATATAATACAGAACTAGCTGCATCTTCAATCTGAATACAATAGTCTTCTACCTCACCAAATCCAAAAGTAGAACAAGACTCGTGTAGGCCGCTATTTCCCCATCTCATGGAGACGCGAAGCCTGGTATTTCCTAAAACTGCATCGGAGGGAATTGTTAGTGAGTCAGAGGGATTGAAATTTGATCCAGCACTCATTGAATTATAAAAACATTCACTGCTATCTTGAAAAATACCATCCTGATTGTAATCTATCCAAGCCTTCCATCTCCAGTTGGGAGCTGGATTGGGTGCCGTATTTAAACGAAAAGAGAAAGGATATTTCACGGCTCTGTTGACAATGGGAGCCAATGGAGTAAAGTTTGCATATCCCTGGTTTGAGTTGCTGCTATTAGTGAAATTTGCCAGGTTCACTTCAGAAAT
>CAZNNX010000061.1:0-17149 GCA_964574485.1 uncultured Saprospiraceae bacterium
TTGTACCTTAGTTCAAAACCTTACCTTAGTTGTTTCTATATCAGCCTTTGACTTGAATAATAATTTGTGGATACAGCCGAATCCGAGCTTTGATGGTTATTTTTACCTCTATGCAGGAAATGAGGAAACCCAATTAATTGGAATCCAGGTTGTGGATGTTTTAGGTAGAGAGTTGATTCGAAGCGAAGTATCAATTAATCAAGTGAACTCTAGTCTAATCGATTTGAGTCATTTTTCAGATGCTGTTTATTTTGTAATATGCAGACAAAGTTCAAAAGAAAATCAAATCTTTAAAATTGTCAAAACTTCAAAGAAATAATTAAAAAGCAGGTTTGAAACCAGCTTTTTCTTTTATATATTGAGATACCTATTCAAAATTAAATAAGTTATAATGAAAAATCAAGAAATCACCTATGATATGATCAAACCCCTAATTGCAGAGGAAGCAATGGAGGGTAGCAATATGTTTTGTAAATTTAAAGTTGAAGGAGATGTTTTTGAAGCAAATCACTCAATCAGGATGGATACTTCTGATACGAGTAATAAAATCAAGGGCATGGTAAAACTTCAAATGGTTAGTAGAGGGCGCTCTTTTCTAATGAGAACCTTAAGATCTATAGTAGGGGGAGGTATGCTAGGAAGTACAGCTTCTATGGTAGGAAATGAGGTGGTGCGATCACAAACAACCGGTGCTAATTTCTCTGTATCAGACAAGCAAGATGCCGTAGTCAATGCATTTAAGCGTATTATGTTTAATTTTTATTTTGATGAAGATTCTAAATCTTGGAAAATTGCCAGAAGATTATCAGAGTTTGCCAGACGTTTAAAACAAAAACCAATTGCGATGGGTTATGATAAAAAAACCTTGGCTCGATTGCTTTTGGAATTGGCGAAGGCTGATGGCGAGTTTAATAAGGAAGAAAAAGAATTTTTACAAGATTTTATTGATGAGGACACAGGGACATTTCCTGAATTACTGAGATCTCCTTCATTGTCCAGAGTTGAATTGGAAGAGATAAACAGGGAAGTAAAAGAGAATATTTTTATGGTGGCCAGTGCGGTTACATTTATAGATAAGAGTTTTGATGAGAGAGAAAAGGCCAAATTGTACGAGGTAGCAGAAATGATGATGATTAGCGATACGATAAGAAATGAACTGATTAAACATGCCCAGGATTATACAATAGAATCTATTATATTGTCCCAAGGTATGATGAGCAGAGATGAATTATACCAATTGGCTGATAAAATCGGAATGGATCGATCTGAAGCTGAACGAGCTCAGGTAAGGTTTGAAAAAAGGCAGGATTAATAAATTTGCAGTACAAAAGCCCGGTATTTACTGGGCTTTTGTGTTTTTTATAATAAATTTTTTCAGATATGGCTCACTGGGCCAGGGAGCATCTGTGTCAATGATTTCACCTCCTTTACCTAAAAACATAAATCTAGGAATAGTGTAAATTTCAAAATGTTTTAATAGTTTTTCGGCCATCTTGGAGGGGATCCGCCAATGTTCCCCTGATGTTCTGATTTCTAATTTATCTATCATTTGTTTCCAGGCCTGATCTTTATCATCAATAGAGCAGTATACATACTTGATTGGTAAATCTTTAAACTGTTCTTTCAGTTGTTTTGCATATTTGATTTCATTTTTACAAGGACCACACCAGGATGCCCAGAAATCAAGATAAATGAAACTGTCACTCGAGAATAAAATTTCTTTCAGATTTTTATTTTCAGCTAGCAAGTTTTGAAAAATATGTTCTTCTAAAATGGAATTATGATTTTTCTGACCCTGTAAGGATTCAACCCATAGTACGAGCAGGATAAATAAAATTTGTTTCATACGCCAGTTAATTGATTCCAAATTTCGATGTGTAGGCGAGAACTCATTCGAAGTTTTTCCCTTTTACACAATTCAGCAATGATTTTGTTTTTATCCAATAATTCATTTAAATCTGAGCATGCCGGCATCAATACAATTTGCTCTTTTTTTATCAGTGATGTATATAAAAAATCAGTTTGAATCTCTTCAAAATCAATCATTTCCGAAATCACAAATTTAAACATGGGGGATTGTGTTTGGCTGATCTTTTGAAGGGCTTCTGGATGAATTCTTTTTTCTACAGGCATGCCTGAATTACTTAATTTGGGGCTACAATTCCAATGTTTTATTTTAATGAGGAGATCTGTACGGGGTACAATTGTTCCATTTGTTTCTATCTCAATAACTGGTAAAAATTGTAATTTATCTTCTATGAATTCCAGAAATGAACTAATTTTATCCTGTTGAATTAAAGGTTCCCCTCCAGTGATAATCAAATGTACACCAGCCTGAAATAATTCTGTAATAGAAAATTCAGATTCAAATCTTTCCCATAAATCATTGAAATCAATTTGATTTCCTTTCATCCAAACTGACATCGTGTCACAAATCCAACTGGCTTCCTTTCTTTTGATGCCATCCTTCTCTGCTCCCCAGCCACCACAAACTAAATTGCAACCTTTTAATCTAAGAAAAAACGCCGGCACACCCATGGTAAGTCCTTCACCCTGTATGCTATAGAAATATTCACTAACGGCTATTTTGTCAATAATTTTCATTATTTTGAGCTAATTTTTGTAGCTTCGCAGAAGTCTTCCAAAATTACTTCTAAGTTAAATATTAATTATATATTTCAATACTATGAAATTCGTTTTCAACGGTCTTTTTCTGTTTTTATCTGTTTTTTCTGTCCATATATTGATGGCCCAACCTCAAAAGAGTGTTAAACTACCTCAACCTGAAATGAAAATGCTAAGAGGCTGTGAATTTCAAGTGTTAAAGGGTTTGGCAGAAATTGTAGAAATAGTAAAACTTAAAGATGCATCAGAAAGTCTTTTGGGGCATGATGAATATTCCTTGAAGTTTAAATTTATCCTAATGGAGGGTGGTCAGTTAATGAAATCACTTGAGAATCAAATATTTGAATTTTATCTTTACAGCGGATTTTTTAAATTACCTATTGGACCAAAATACATTCAACATTACGGATTGAAAAAAGGGCAGCGCATTGCTTTAAATTTGCTTCAAAATTTAAATGGTGACTGTGAGGAAAAATACGCTACGGAGTCTCTTGGTATTCCAAATGATTTATCTGAGTGCGAATCAAGGCTACCTGAATACAAAAAAATACTCTCTGAAGGAAAGTTTTTAGAAAAGGAAACCAAATATCTCACCAGAACCGAAAAAGAAAACAGACTGATTAAAAAAGGAGTTGAATCTGATTCAATGCAAAATGTAGTTGTGAAAGATGAACTTCCAACCGAAAACCCCTTATTTTCACAAATTGACAATGACTTACTGAGAAGAGAGGTAATGGAACAACTCAAAAAAGAGATGGGTTTGAATACGGGCGATTCCTTGTTTTTTGCCATGCAAGATAGAATTAGAGCTGAAGAAATTGAAAGATTGAGAATTGAAGAGGAGGAAATGAAGAGAAATGCTGAGAAATTGGCCAGACAGAGAACTAAAGAGGAAGAAGCTATCAGAAAAGAACAGGAACGTATTCGCATGGAGGAACAAAGAGTTATTCAGGCTGAAATCGCAGCTAGAAAAATTCAGTTAGCCAAAGAATTGGCCCCAATGCTAGAAAAAGAGGCTGCTGAGAGAAGAGCAAGGGAAGATGCCATGAGGGAACAAATTGCCAAGGAACTGAGACGTTCTTCCTGTGTATTCAAAACCAGAATAGAAGGGGCGATTGAGATTTTGAGTGTTGATCGTGGAGCAGATCGAGAAAAAAGTGTTTTTGGGTATACTGAATACGAAGTAAAATGCAGGTTCACACCTGAAAATTATGATAAACTTTCTAAAGAAGAAAAAGCTTTCTGGGATAAAATATACCTTCTTAAGATTGACCCAATGGGTAAATCTGCCAATCCTGACGCTTCTTATATCCGAACTTATGAAGTTTACAGAGGTAAATTATTTAAAGGCTTTGCCCAAACTATTGAATCTGGTGTCTGTGAAGCAGTGATTTTATATGCTCCTGAATTGCCAGTTGATGCCTCCCAAATTGAAAATTAAATCTTCTAATAAAATGCTTAAAAATCTTTTCTTACTTTTCCTTTCATTATGGTTTGTGAATGGAGCCACAGGTCAATGTCCTACAGGTCAGTCATCTGTTCAAATTATAATCCACACGGATAATTATGGTTATGAAACTTATTGGACTTTAGCCAATGCCAATGGTTCAACTACTTATGGATCAGGAGGACAAGGAGGTGTTTATGTGAACGATACTACTTATAGTTATCAGTTTTGTGTTCCGTCAACCAGTTGTACCAGATTTACCATTCATGATACTTATGGAGATGGAATCTGTTGTGCCTATGGGCAGGGATATTATTTTGTTATCGTAAATGGTGATACTATCGCCACGGGTGGTAATTTTACAAATACTGTAAATGTTGATTTTAATTGCCCTCCGGGAACTTCCTGCTCCAGCCCTGATACTGTTATGGTTGGTGGCCCTTATACCAGCGTTTTTGATGACCATTGGTATCGCTTTGTTCCTTCTGTTAATGGAATGTACTCGATCACGACTTGTGGTCAGAATACCTGCGATACAAAAATATGGGTGTATGAATCTTGTGGAGCTGTTATTAATGAAACAAATGTGGGTACTGTGTTTTATGATGATAACAGCTGTGGAACAGGTTCCTTACAAGCCGTTGTAACAGCTGCAATGGCAGCAGGAACGATCTATTTTATTAGAATAGGTGATGCGAATAATGCTTGTTCCAATCCTGTCAATTGGACCCTGCAGTATCAAGGTGCAATTGTTGGTTGTACCGATCCAACAGCATGTAATTACAGTCCATTGGCAACAATTTCTGATACTTGTATATATCCAGGTAGTCCGCTATGTCCAACCGGGCCTGATTTACTATTGAGGGAAGATGTACTTGAATCTTCCATGTATGTTGCCTCCTATAATAGTGTTGATCCATGTATGGTTGCAGAAGATTGTATTAGAGGAATGGGGAACCGCTATTTGATCAGATTTACTACTCATATTGAAAATAACGGTACTCAAGATTACTACATCGGTAATCCCGGGACTAATCCGGGTCAGTTTAATACAAATAATTGTCATGGTCATACCCATTATGAAGGTTATGCAGAGTATATTCTGTACGATCAAAATAGTAGTCCAATTCCAGCTGGATTTAAATCTGGTTTTTGTGTGATGGATTTGGTTTGCCAGCATGGAGGAACTGCACAGTATGGTTGTGGGAATATGGGTATTTCTCATGGTTGTGGTGATATTTATGATGCGTCTTTGGATTGCCAATGGATAGATATCACAAATGTCCCCAACGGCAATTACACTTTTGTAGCAAAGGTAAATTGGGATTATTCACCTGATGCCTTAGGTAGATATGAAATTTCATATACCAATAATTGGGCTCAGGTTTGTTTTAATTTGAATCGGGTAGGTGGTATCCCGCAAATAACAATTGATACTTTTTGTCCAGTATTTGTTGACTGTTCCGGACAACCCTTCGGAACTGCAGTGCCAGATTGCAATGGAGTATGTAATGGTAATGCGCTTATGGGTAATTTGAATACAGATACCATTGTAAATCAAAATGATCTTGGTCTGTATTTAAATGGTATAGTTAATAATACTTTATCTCCAACCAATTGTAATGATTTACACAGAGATACAAGTATTTCTGTTTTCGATGCAGCCTTATTAAATCATTGTTTAAGAGATACGAGTTTTTGTAATTTTCCAAATGGTATTGTAAATATATTCGATACAGCATACTTAAGTATTGGGGCTGTAAATTTTACAGATCGTTATGTTGATGTCTACATGAGAAATCCTGATAATAAGGTTATTGCCTATGAATTTACTATGGGTGGAATTGTTGTAGATTCTGTAAGAACTTTGGTTCCTTATCCAAATCAACCCTTAAGTTCCTCATTGACTCAAAAAGTAGTTGCCTTATCTGTGAATGATTCTTCAATAGCAAGAACTAATATCGCTAGTCCTTTGTGTAGAGTTTACTACTCTCAAATTACTTCATCTCAGATTTGTATTCAGAGCATTCAAGATATTGTTAGTGATGTTTATCAAGCCTTGTTTCCAGTTATTGAAGGCCCCTGCTTTAGTCCTACTTCTACTGAACAGTTAAATAACCTGGCATTTACAGTACAGGTACAACCAAATCCTATGAAAAATCAAAGCATTTTTCAGTTTCAAGGTCTGATAGATGGTGATATTAATATACAGTTGTTTGATGCTTTGGGTAGAATGGTAAAATCAGAACAAATTCAGCAATCAACCTATCTGCTTGAGAGAGAAGATTTAGGTGCCGGAGTATATTACTTCAAAGTGCAAAACGGAAATCAACAACAATCAGGTAAATTGATTATAGAGTAAATAAAAAAGGGAGCATTAGCTCCCTTTTTTATTTACTCTTGTTTATCATGCTTTCAGCTTTCTCTCTTTGTTTTTTCTTCCAAATTTCTCTAAACTGCATTACCAAATCTTTAAATCCCAGATCCTTACCATGCAGATGTCTATGGTATGAGATTAAAATAATTCCTATCATATAATCAGGATGTGGAACACCATTTAAATTGAAGTAGTAACTAATCCGAGAGCCTTCAGAAACCTTCCATTTAATGTCTATCCAACGACCTAAGGTGTTATGGGTTTTTCTGTCAACTTCCTCTTCCTTGAAATTTTTAAAGGTAGTTTTTGTATCTTCTTCCATTAAAATATCTAATTGCTTCATGCAATCATTTAAATCTGAAGGAATGTAAATATTATCCAGCTTAGTTTGTTTAATTCTCCATTGATAAAGCGAATCTTGATAAATATCCAAAGCCGTCCTCTGGGATTTTATAGTGATTTTGGCATTGGTAGGAAGACTATCTTTTTTTTGACCAAATAAACTGGTGCAGGCAAAAAGTAAAATAACAACTGGTATTGTATTCGACATAGTTTTATTTTAATAACGTATGTAGTTTCTACATTATTATCTAACAATAAATTTGCCAGTTTTTACTGATCCACTTTGTTTAGAAATTAATTGATAATGATAAAATCCAGGGAGAAAATCACAGGTCATTTGTAATTGATTTTCAAATTCTTTCTGAATCAACTTTCTTCCATTGGTATCGAATATAAGTAATTGATTGTCATTTGAATTTGTAGTTTCAATAGTCAGAGTTTGACCTGTTTCAACAGGATTGGGAAATAAATGAAAAAGTGGATCTGCAATTTGATTCGTATGGCTTGGAACAAAACTGGCATTGTATAATTCTACAATTCTATGTGTAAATGGCGTAGTATTGCTCCAGCTGGCACCATTTGTAGCCAAATAAATTTTTCCGTCAGGTGAAACACAGATATCTCTTAATCTTGTATTCAGTCCGGTTAGATAATGATTTTCTGAGACTACGGCATCTCCGGTCGAGTTAAAGCCAAAAGCAATCAATTTTTTGTCTTTTAAAACGGTCATCAATAATTTATTATTGAATTCAGGAATGGAGGGATGGTTGTACCAGATAATGTCAGATGGGGCAATTGTTGGCGTCCAAGAAGCAAGGGGTTCCACCACATTAGAATCTGAGCAAAAAACAGTTTCGTTGGGGGCATCACACAGACCAACAATAGTAGGCCAGCCATAATTTCTTCCTTTTTCAATGATGTGTAATTCATCGTCTGTTGTGGGACCATGCTCAGAACAATAAATTTTATTGTTTGGCCCTAAGCATAATCCTTGCGCATTTCTATGTCCCCAAGTGTAAACATAATTGTTTGGATCAGGGTTATCTGAAGGAATGGTACCATCTAAATTAAAGCGTAGTGTTTTTCCATTTAAAATGGTAACATTCTGAGGTGCATTGGTGTTTTGTGCATCTCCCGTAGTCATTAGAAAGGTATTGTCGGGTAAAAGCATTAGCCTGGATCCATCATGGGTAGTATTGGCTACTATATTCTCAATAAATGTAGTAGGTGTTACAAGTGATGTGCCATTGTAAGTATATCTTACCAAACGTTCTCTTATATTATTTCCTGTCAGATAAGTGTAAACTAAATACACATAGGGTTGATTTGCAAAATCGGGGTGTAGCATCATGCCCAGCAATCCTGATTCACTTTGTTGATAGATTGAACTGGTTAAATTTAAAATCACAGTTTGAGCTCCTGTCTGAGGATTTACCCTGCTGACACGTCCATATCTTTCTGTCATCCATATATAATTATCAGGCCCCCAAATGATTTCCCATGGGATATCAATTCCTGAAATTACATTTCTCGAAGTTAAAACCGTAGAATCAAGTGTATAGGTCTGTGCTTGAGATTTACCAAAAAATAGGGGGAGTAACAATAAAAAGTAAAGCTTTTTCATAGTAGTTAGGTTAATGTTGTATACAAATATAATAGATTTATCATGTTTTCTTTTGATATAGAGTGGTTTATTCAATTCAAATAGCGCGAATTTTTTATTATTTTCAAAGTTCTATTAAACTCTCAGTAGAAAGCTTACTCATATGATAAATACAGAATGAATGAAAAATCTAATTTTATGGGTCAGTCTATGCCTTTCAATGGGTGTACAAGGTCAAAATTTATACTTCCCACCTTTAATAGGGCCTAATTGGGATACGATTACACCCTCTAGTTTGGGTTGGTGTCAAAGGCAAATTGATAGTTTATATCAATTTTTAGATGCAACAAACAGTAAAGCTTTCATTTTGCTTAAAGAAGGCAAAATAGTTTTGGAAAAGTATTTTGATAATCATTCTAGAGATAGTCTTTGGTACTGGGCATCAGCAGGAAAAACTCTTACAGCTTTCACAGTGGGTGTCGCTCAGCAGGAGGGCTGGTTGACTATTAGTGACACGAGTTCAAAGTATTTAGGACAGGGTTGGACTGTTTGTCCACCAGTTAAAGAAGAAAAGATTACAATTTGGAATCAATTAACCATGACAAGTGGTTTGAATGATGCAGTACCTGATCATTATTGTACTTTAGACAGCTGCTTGCAATATCTTACCGACGCAGGCAATCGCTGGGCTTATCACAATGGTCCGTATACTTTGCTTGATGGCGTAATTTCCGGAGCTACCAATCAAAGTCTGAATACATATTTTAATTCAAAAGTGAGAAATAGAATTGGAATGAATGGAGCTTATTTTCAAAGTGGCTATAATAATGTGTACGTCAGCAATGCCAGATCCATGGCTAGATTTGGTCTTTTGATGCTGAATAAAGGAAATTGGAACGGGAATACAATTCTTTCAGACAGCACCTATTTTAACCAAATGATTAATACATCTCAAAACCTAAATTTATCTTATGGTTATCTTTGGTGGTTGAATGGGAAGAGTAGTTTTATGGTACCCACTTTGCAAAATATTTTCAATGGATTTCTTTTTCCTCAAGCCCCGGCAGATACCTATGCAGCCTTAGGCAGAGATGGTCAGATTATAAATGTGGTACCAAGTCAAAAAATAGTTTTTATAAGAATGGGAGAGGCTCCAGGTACAAATTCTGACGTAACAATAACATACAACGACCAGATTTGGGAAAAGTTAAATCAGCTGAACTGTCTGCTTTCCAATCAATCAATTGATGATTTAAAATTAGAGATTTTTCCAAATCCATTTCATGACTTGTTGCAAATCAAAGGAATTGATCCTGTACAAGGGGCTAGGCTCAGAGTATTGCTATTCAATATGAGTGGTCAAAAATTAATTGAGAAAAAATTGATTGGTAATTCAGTAAGTCTTGATGGACTACAAGCCAGAACTGGTGAATTGTATTTCATTAACATTCACGATGAGCAGGGAAAAATTATCCACAGTCAAAAACTGATTTTTAAATAAATTTTAGTCGATTGTATCTAAAAGCTGGATTAATAATAGCATGGCGTAATTGGAAGCTATTTCAACAAATCTTTTTCTATTGTTTCCCAGATACAAGGTTTGTGTACGGGTAATACCGTCGTAATGTGCTGCAATACAAATCATTCCGACAGGTTTTTTATCATTTCCTCCGGTTGGTCCTGCAATGCCACTGGTAGCAATGGAACAGTTTGTTTGGAAAATTTGAGAAATATTTTGAGACATTTCCACCACCGTTTGTTCACTTACTGCACCAAATTGGTCTAAGGTATCAGGGGCAACTTTTAATATTTTTTTCTTAATGTCGTTGTGGTAGGATACTACGGTACCTATGAATACCTGACTACTTCCTGGTATGGAAGTTATTTTTTGTGAAATTTGCCCACCGGTACAGCTTTCTGCTGTAGCAACTGTTTTGTTTTTCTTTTTTAATTTTTCCAGAAGTACCTCTTCAATTCTTTGCCCTTGTTTGCTTATGAGAAAGGGTTGAATCAATTGTTCCAATTCTTCCCCAACCTCATCGATTGATTGATTTGTGATTGAATTCTTTTGATTCAGTCTAAGTTTTAGATAACCGTTTTGAGTTTCCGGTAAATAGGCAAGACTAAAATCCTGTACAAATTTGTTCTCAAAACTATCTAGTTTTTCTGATAAATCAGTTTCCCCTATACCGAATAGAATATAATGTTTTTGAGTTGGAATACTGATAGCATATTTTTGCATTAAAATAGGTATTACCTTTTCTCTCATTAAATATTCCATTTCTCTGGGTACGCCAGGCAGGGAAAAAATTAGCTTTCCATTTTTTTGAAACAACATCCCGGAAGCTGTGCCCATAAGATTTATGAGTATCTCAGCATTATTTGGCATTAGTGCCTGTAACCTATACCTGTCATCAGCTTTCTTTCCAAATTGAATGAGAAGCCTTTCAATATTCTCGAAGCTGGCTTCGTGAAAGGTCATTTCTGATTGAAAATAGGTAGCTAAGGTTTTTTTTGTGATATCATCTTTTGTTGGTCCTAATCCACCTGTAATAATAATTATCTCAGAACTTTGTAACTGCTTATCAAGGGAAGAAATTATATCATCGGCATGATCAGCAATTGCCTGAATATTATTTATCCTGCCTCCCAATTGATTCAGCTCTTTGGCAAGCCAACTTGCGTTTGTATTAATGATTTGACCAATTAGTAACTCGTCGCCAATATTGATAATGCTTATGTTCATACTTTTGGATTGATCTGATGAAGATGTTAGTTGTATACAATTTACTGCTCGGGATAATATTTTGTGTTGGAATGAAATATAAAATAATTGATCTTTATAAAACAAAATTACGTAATTATCGTTCTGAAAATAAATTGGCAGGATTAAAAAAAATGTCTTATATTTGTTTTGTCTCAATGTTTACCAAATTCTGATCTGTCTATGACTCAGAAAAAATATTTTTTTTACAATAGCAAAACGCTTCAGTTTGAAGAGGTGAAAACGCCTCTTTTGAAGAAGTTGTTGAAGTATGGATCCGTACTTTCCCTTCTAACCATTTATATATGGTTAACCTGGTCTTTTTTTACGCCTAAATTTATTAAAGAATATATTGCTCAAAAATCTTTTTTGAAGAAGCGTATTCAAAAAAGTAATAAAGATTTAGATCAAATGACATTTGCTTTAAATTCTCTAATGACCAGAGATAATGATTTATATCGTTCTAAACTTGAATTGAACAAAATTGATGAGAGTACTTGGGAAGGTGGAGTAGGAGGAGTTGAAAGAAATCCTGAACTTCAAAGGCTCACTGATTCTAAAACATTGGTTGAAATGTCTCAGAAAATGTCTGAGGTTAAACATAAATTAGCAGTAGTCAGCGAGTCTCAGGATGTTTTGATAGCCAAAGCGTCCAGCGAAGAGCACAAAACTATGGCCATCCCTTTGATACGTCCTGTACTTTATCTCAAAAGATCCATTCAGAAAATGTCTGGCTTTGGAATGAGAAGAGATCCCTTCAATCCTAATGTATGGCAAATGCACTACGGTATTGATTTTGCTGCGCCAACAGGTACACCTATCTTTGCTACTGGAAATGGTGTTGTAGCAAGAATAGAGCATAAGGCAAATGGTTATGGGTTAAACGTAGTAGTTGATCATGGTTTTGGTTACAAAACCTTGTATGCACACATGTCTTCTATTGCCACTACTGTAGGTAAGAAAGTAAAAAGAGGTGAAATTATCGGTTTTGTTGGAAGTACAGGTCATTCTACTGCACCTCACCTCCATTATGAAATATTTAAGAATGACACACGTGTCAATCCCTCATCCTATTGTAGTAATATGACTACAGAGGAGTACAAGTCTATAATCATTGCGGCAAATGGTACTATGAGTTTTGCCCCTAAGAATAGTAGAAAAAGAAAAAGAAGATAATTTCTCCCCAAAACAAAATTGGTATTTTGCACCTGACATGAGAGAAAAAAAAATGGGTTTATATGGAGCTATTGCCCTGATTGCTTCATGCATGATTGGAACAGGTGTTTTTACTTCCTTAGGTTATCAATTAGTTGGGATAGATTCTTCCTTTGCAATCATGGTATTATGGTTAACTGGAGGACTTGTTGCCATATGTGGTGCTCTGATTTACAGTAAATTGTCTGTTTTGTTTCCAGGATCAGGAGGAGAATATAATTATTTAGGTAAAATTTATCATCCAGCCGTAGGATTTCTCTCGGGTTGGACCTCTTCCACCATCGGCTTTGCAGCTCCCATCGCTGCTGCATCTATTGCTTTTTCAAAATATTTTGGAACATTTTATATGTTCGGTCCTTATCATAACTATATCGTTTCTATTGCGGTGATTTTACTTGCTGCAGTTATTAATATGAAAGGATTAAATTGGGCGGAGTGGTTTCAAAAATATGCAACACTTTTAAATATTATACTAATTGTTTTGCTTGTAGTTCTTGGTTTCTTTGCTTGGAACTGGGGGAAATTTTCAAATAATCAATTTACTGTGGGAGCTAAGGATTGGCAGGCTGTTTTTAGCCATTCCTTTGCAGTTTCTCTTATCTATGTCTCTTATGCCTATTCTGGTTGGAATGCTGTTACATATATCGGTTCGGAGGTAGAAAACCCTAAAAGAACAATACCACTTTCTTTGGTTTCAGCAGTATTTCTCGTTAGCTTTTTATACTTGAGCTTGAATATGGTATTTTTATACAGGGCAGATATAGAATTATTGAGAGGAGAAAATGAAGTAGCCCATATTGCTTCAGCTCAAATTTTTGGATCTATAGCATCTTCTTTTGTATCTCTTTTGATTTGTTTTTGCCTTTTTGCTTCAGTATTGGGAATGTCAATAGCAGGACCAAGAGTAATTAGTCAAATAGCCCAAGACTATCCTCCATTGCAGTTTTTTGGAAAAAAGAATAGGGATGGGGCGCCCGTTATTGCTATTGTGGTTCAAGTGTTTATCTCTACTCTGCTTGTTTTAACATCGAGTTTTGATATGGTCATTCGTTATGTTGGATTCAGCCTGGCGCTATTTACTTGTTTAACTGTAGCAGGTTGGGTAATTTTAATAATTCGTAATCATACATTTCTTTGCGGGAATAATTTGCTTTTGCTTGTTCCTGCTACTATATTTGTATTGTTGGAATTATGGATGTTGTACTATACATTAATTGATCACCCAACAGAATCTTTACTTGGTATTATCACAGTTTGTTCAGGATTGTTAGTATACTTTTTTAACCGGAATCAAAAAAATCAACCTTATGAACTATAAGCTTTTCAATTCAATTTTAACATGCAGTTTACTGGGTTTATTGTTTACTGCTTGTCAGCAAGAAAACAATAAAAAAGTTGAAAAGACTGAAACAACAGAAGAGAAAAAAATAGTCAAAACCCCTCCAATTGAAATAGATAAAAAATATAATGATGTTGCCAGAATATTGGCAGGAATTGAAGTCGAGTCTAGTTCAGAATTTTTTGAAATTACTCAAACAGAATTTTGGAAGGCCTATAAAAAAGCCTCTGATCAATCCTGGCAAAATGCAAATGATAAAAGGTTCAATGCCGTAAAAGAGTGGGCTAAACAAGAACTGGGAACTGTAAATTCAATGGATGGAGATCTTTGTTATCCTTTTTCTGGTCCCGATTTTTTTTATGCATATAAATTTTTCCCCAATGCGAATAACTATCATCTTTTCGCATTGGAACCAGCAGGAGATGTAAGTTTTTTGAAAAATAATGATATTAAATGGGAAAGTTATTGCAATAATGTTGCTCAAACCATTGATGACTTCATATTAGGGGGTTTCTTTCATACCAAGCATATGAAAATTGATATGACTCTGAATGGAGCGCTGCCAGCAATTTTGGCTTTTATTGTTAGATCTGGGCATCAAATTGCAAAAGTAGAGCATGTTAAGATTGATAATGATGGAAAAATAATTATTTCAGATTCTAGTAAGTCATCTGTACGCATTGATTTTGTCGAAGCTGAGAGTGGAAAATTAAAATCCGTTTTTTATCATTCCTGTGATTTATCTGATTATGGAATTATTACAAATCCAGCTCTTCTAAAGTATATGGATCAAATTCCAAATCCCAGAACATTTACTAAATCTGCAAGTTATTTGATGCATCGACCCAATTTTGAAAAGGTTAGATCTTTGCTTCTTAAAAAATCACTGGCTATTTTTCAAGATGATACTGCAATTCCATATAAATATTACGACCCAAAAGTATGGAATATTCAGTTATATGGAAAGCATATAAAACCCATACAATTGTTTGCTACCCGTTTGCAAAATGATTTGGTTGAAGCTTATAAAGATCCAAAAGTAAAAACTCTTCCATTCTCTTTGGGATACCATTCAAAGAATGAGGGAGATAATATGATGTTATCAATTAAAAAATAAAAAAAGCGCCATGCGCTTTTTTTATTTTATAGAATCATTTCCCTTGTACCACCAGCTGGAATTATTAATTTTCCAAGTGTTTTGGATTTAATTTCATCCTCTGATACACCGGGTGCTCTCTCTAAAAGATGAAAGGCATTCTCTTTGATTTCAAAAAACCCAAGATCTGTAATCACTCTTTTTATGCAGGAGGTTCCTGTAAGTGGAAGCGTACATTGATTCAAAAGTTTTGAATTTCCCGCTTTATCCGTATGCATCATAGCAACTATGATATTTTTGGCAGAAGCTACCAAATCCATAGCGCCGCCCATACCTTTTACCATTTTACCAGGAATTTTCCAGTTGGCTATGTCGCCATTTTGAGAAACTTCCATAGCCCCTAAGACAGTTAGGTCAACATGCCCGCCACGAATCATTTCAAAACTTTCTGCAGAACTGAATAAAGATGCACCTGGAAGCATGGTAACTGTTTGCTTGCCAGCATTTATTAAATCTGCATCAACATCAGCTTCTACTGGAAAAGGTCCCATTCCCAGCAAACCATTTTCGGATTGAAGAAAAACATCCATTCCTTCGGGAATATAATTAGCTACCAAGGTTGGAATGCCGATTCCCAGATTGACATAATAACCATCTTTTAATTCTTGAGCGATTCTTTTGGCGATGCCAAATTTATCTAGTGCCATATTGTTATTTTATATTTTTTTTAAAAAAGTTCTTTGCTCAATTCGTTTTTCATAATCAGCTCCCTGGAAAATTCTTTGAACATAAATTCCCGGGACATGAATATTATTGGGATCCAGTTCACCCGGTTCAACCAGTTCTTCTACTTCGGCAATGGTAATTTTTCCTGCCTGAGCCATCATTGGATTGAAGTTTCTGGCCGTGCCTTTGAAAATCAAATTTCCATGTTTATCACCTTTCCATGCTTTAACAATTGCGAAATCGGCATGCAATGCTTTTTCCATAACATACATTCTGCCATCAAAATCACGAACTTCTTTTCCATTGGCGATTTCTGTTCCGTATCCTGTGGGTGTAAAAAAAGCAGGAATGCCTGCTCCGGCAGCTCTGATTCTTTCAGCCAGCGTTCCCTGAGGAGTCAACTCTACTTCCAGTTCACCGGAAAGCAACTGTCTTTCAAATTCAGCATTTTCACCCACATAGGAGGATATCATCTTTTTGACCTGTCTGGTTTTTAACATCAAACCAATTCCAAAATCATCGACACCTGCATTATTAGAGATACAAGTGAGTCCCTTTACTCCTTTTTGGACTAAGGCGCTAATACAATTTTCCGGAATACCACATAATCCAAAACCTCCTAACATCAGAATACTGTCATCTTGAATATCGAAAATGGCTTCGGCTGCATTTTTATAAATCTTGTTCATAATTTATCTTTTTGAGAACCTAAAATTAATCAAACTTATTTAAATTGATTTTTATTGAATAAAAAAAAGACAAAAACTTTGATAACGATAAAACTAAAACTATCTTTGTAGCCTAATATCGCAGAGTGGAGCAGCGGTAGCTCGTCGGGCTCATAACCCGAAGGTCGTAGGTTCGAGTCCTGCCTCTGCAACAAATGAACATCTTCCTGCTGGAAGATGTTTTTTATTTTAGGGGGGTAGAAAATGAAAAAGTAAATTATGAAAAATTATCTTTCTTTGGTTAAGTTTAGTCATACCATTTTTGCGATGCCCTTCGCATTTTTGGGTTTCTTTCTTGCTACTTTTGAACTCGAAAAATCTTTCGATTGGACTTTATTATTGAAAGTGATTCTCTGTATGGTATTTGCGCGAAGCTCTGCCATGGCATTCAATCGGTGGGCAGATCGGGATATTGATGAAAAAAATCCGAGGACAGCTCAAAGAGAGATTCCCTCAGGAACAATAACTGCGAATCAAGCTTTATTTTTTGTGATAATTAATAGCTTACTTTTTGTCACAACTACCTTTTTTATCAATTCACTCAGTTTTTATCTCTCCCCTCTGGCATTACTTATTGTTTTGGGATATTCTTATACAAAAAGGTTTACAGTTCTTTGCCATTTTGTTTTAGGAATAGGTCTGGCCTTAGCTCCGATTGGCAGTTACATAGCAGTTTCAGGACAATTTGCCTTTTTACCTATATTGTTTTCATTTGTAGTGTTATTTTGGGTTTCAGGTTTTGATATCATTTATGCTTTACAAGATGAGGAATTTGATAAAAATCTCGGGTTACACTCTATTCCAGCAGCTTTAGGAAAAAAAAGAGCAGTTATGGTATCCAATGTTCTACATGGTTTAACAGCTCTTTTAATCATCTTTGTAGCTAG
>CAZNNX010000062.1:0-16778 GCA_964574485.1 uncultured Saprospiraceae bacterium
CTACCTGCTGAAATATTACCTCAGTTTTATCATAAAAAAGGGGCTTTGTCCGCAGCCAGAACTGGGGATCAAATGAATCCGCAAAGAAGAAGTTCCGGATCTCAATTTTATGTAGTACATGGAAAAAAGTGCAGCGACGAAGAATTGAAAATGATGGAATCAAAAGGATTTGTATTCTCAGAGGAGCAAAAACAAAGTTATAAAAATCTGGGAGGGGCTCCTTTCCTTGATGCACAATATACCGTTTTCGGTGAGGTAGTTGAGGGTTTGGAAATAATTGATAAAATAGCTACAGTCGCAACTGCCAACGGAGACAGGCCACTGGAGGATGTGAAAATTCTTAAAACCACTATTCTTAAATAAGTTCTTTCTTACTGCAAAGCGCCCTTCACGGATTCCTGAAGGGCGCTTTACTTTTTTACACTGAAAAAATTTATATTTACCAATCTAACCTGTATTCATATTATTTGTGGCACTCATTCAACAACTTGCAAAACATACAGCTGTCTACGGAATTAGCAGCATAGCAACAAGGGTGCTCTCCTTTATTTTTTTGACCCCTTTTTTAACATACAATTTCGATACCTATGCCATGGGTATACAGTCTGAATTATATTCCTGGGCAGCCTTTCTAATGATTCCCTTTACTTACAGACTTGAAACTGCCTTCTTTCGATATGGTGCTGACAAAAAAAATCTATGGTTGAGCTATCGTACAGCTTCCCTCACCATAGTTTTCAATACGCTTCTACTCGTTTTTTTATTTTTTATATTAAAAAAACCCTTATCCATTTTTCTTGAATACCAGGATAATTCATACTTCTTAGTCTTATTGGTATTTATTGTAGCAACTGACGCTCTAATGTCCATTCCTTTTGCTTGCCTGCGACTCGAGGGAAAAGCGCTCTCCTTTGCTCTGCTCAAAATGAGTAATATGCTCCTTTATTTAGGATTGATTTGGTTTTTTGTCAGTTCAGATTTTTTAGAAAAACACTCCTTATTAGAAGTATTTGGAGTTTCAAAAACAGGGGGAATTGGCAAAGTTTTCATTGCAAATCTTCTGGCTAACCTCTTTACGCTTCTTTGTCTGAGTCCTTATTTTATTCATATTTTCAACAGAAGACAAGACAAATATATTTTCTCCTGGCCACTATGGACAAAAATGTTCCAATTCTCCGCTCCATTACTCATTGTAGGAATAGCGGCCGTAGCGAACGAAGTACTGGATAGAACTATGCTTAAATATTTACTGGAGGGAGATCTAAATCAAAGACTCTCGTCTGTTGGAATATATGGCGCATGCTACAAAATTGCCATTTTTATGAATTTGTGGACACAGGCCTATAATTTTGCCGCAGAACCTTTCTTTTTCAAATATAAATCAAAAACTGAAGATCGTTCTTTTTACGCCTCTTCCACCTATTTTTTTACACTGGTTTCTACTTTTATCTTTTTATTCATCCTGTTCAATTTGCATTGGTTCCAATATTTTGTAGCAGAACCTTACAGGCAAGGTCTCCAAATTGTACCTCTACTCCTCCTTTCCAACCTGTTTTTGGGATTATACTACCAGGTAGCTGTTTGGTATAAACTAGCAGACAAAACAAACTGGGGTGCACTTATCTCATTGCTGGGTGTGGCTTGTACAATTTCTTTCAATTTAATTCTGATTCCCAGAATTGGATATATCGGCGCAGCCTGGGCAACAGTATTTTGCTACGGCATCATGCTTCTCTCCGCATTTATCTTGGGTCAATACTTCTTTCCAATGCCATATAATTATAGTAAAATGGCAATAATTTTTACCGTAGGTATCCTTTTGACACTCTTTTATTACCAAACCAAACCATTTTTCTCAAGCAACATATCACAAACCTTATGGTCTCAAATATTACTTTTCATCTATGTTTTTATATTTTGGTACAAGGATAAAAATTATATCAATCAAATTCTAAAGCAATGAGTACAATAGTTAAAATTATCAATAAATCTGATTACAATTTACCTGAATATGCTACACATGCAAGTGCTGGTATGGACTTGAGAGCCAATCTCAAAGAAATCAAAACTTTGGCTGCATTTGAAAGAGCCATTATACCGACAGGAATATTCATTGAATTACCAGATGGATTTGAAGCGCAAATCAGACCTAGAAGCGGTACAGCCTTCAAAAAAGGTCTTTCCATACCCAATGCTCCAGGCACCATAGATGCAGATTACAGAGGAGAAATTGGTATAATTGTAATCAATTTAAATCCTGAACCGATTCAAATTGAACCTGGAGAGAGAATTGCTCAGATGGTTATTGCACGATATGAAAAAATCACCTGGGAATCGGTAGAAACCCTCACCGATACAGATCGTTCTTCAGGTGGTTTTGGCAGTACAGGAAATAAATAAAATGAATATTTGGCCACATGTCCCAATTCCACTCATTTCTTTTTTAAAAGAAGAGTTAAAAATGGGCAATAAATATGTCGTTGGTATTTATGGATCCGATGCCGAATCACTTCATACCACCTTATCCAAACAAATTCACATGGCTTGTCTGATTGATTGTACCGATCCAATTACTTCTGCCAAACAAGGCTTCGTTTTAAAGGAAAACCAAGACCCTATTGATAATGACGCACTCGATGCCTTTATCTTCCTAGGGGAACAGTTTTTATCCTCAGTAAGAGAAAACCAGGTTCAATCTGAATTAAGCCGTATACTAAGGCTAAACAGCTATGTAATTGGCATACAACACTGTATTCAAAATGATAAGGAACGAACTTTTGGCTGGGCACTCTATGAATTGTTGCAACAATACACAACTGTACATGAACATGAATTCTTTGGAAAACTAAATAACACAGAGCTCGAAAATTTCTTCCCCACTGATTATCAACAGCATATATTTTCTAATCAGCTGAGACTTACAGATTATGAATTAGAAATATTTATTTGGTCTCTCATTAGAAAACTAAATATTGAGGAGCTTCGGATTTCTTTTTTGATGAAAGGGGTGAAAATATTATTTGAACAATATAAAAACGAGGAACGTGTAATCATTGATTTTCAAAGCATTTTACATTATGGTCTTTATAATACCTATGTTCCTGCTATTTCTCTTCGAAAAAATTTATTTTTTATACTCCTCCGCCCTTTTGCGCTTGGATTTTACATTTTAGTGAAATTCAATATTTATTTTTGGAAAATCATGGCCCGAATATTTCAAAAAAAATAAACCAATGACCCCAGAAGAATTTTATACAGCCTTTCAAAGCTTGAACCCTACTTATCAGGAAGAGTTGATCCAATATTTAAAGCTCTTGGCAGATATGCAAAAAAGTGAGGAGATGACTTCTCAGATTCAACTGAATCATTTTATAGACAATCAGAAAAACAAGGATGTTAATTAAGAATTCTTCAATGCTTGATCTCTCAATCTTTTTAGAAAGGGTGAGGCAAAAATAAAATCTCTTAGTATTTCATTTTCACTGCTAATCACTTCCTTTCTGTTTCCTGTCCATTCCAATTCACCAAAATAGAGTAAATTAATTTTATCCCCAATCTCCATAACAGAATTCATGTCGTGGGTATTGATAACCGTTGTCATCTGATTTTCAACAGTTAAATCTTTAATCAACTCGTCAATCAATAAGGCTGTTGTTGGATCTAAACCAGAATTAGGCTCATCACAAAACAAATATTTAGGTTTAAGCACAATAGCTCTGGCTATGCCTACGCGTTTTTGCATACCACCACTGATTTCGGAAGGATATTTATTGTTGGCCCCTTTTAAGCCTACTCTTTCAAGTGTTGCATCTACGGTCATTTTCTTTTCCTTTGCTGAAAAAGAAGTAAACATATCTAAAGGAAATCGAACATTCTCCTCTACGGTCATGGAATCAAAAAGGGCTGAACCCTGGAAAAGCATTCCCATTTCTGTGCGAATTGCTTTTCTTTGTTTTACAGTCAATTGGGTGAAATTTATGTTGCCGTACCAGACATTTCCTTCAGTGGGTTCAATTAAACCAACCAAAATTTTTAAAAGCACTGTTTTTCCCGCACCACTTCTGCCAATGATCAGATTTGTCTTTCCTGGTTCAAAAATGGTATCAATACCCTTTAAGACCTGTTGATCACCAAAACTCCTTTTTATTTGCTCAACTCTAATCATCTTAGGTTAACATTAATGCTATGATATAATCTGCCAACAGAATCATAATATTACTTAAAACTACAGCTGCCGTACTCGCTTTACCGAGTTCAATGCTCCCTCCTTTCACATAATATCCCTGATAACAAGAAATAGAAGTCAGGATAAAAGCAAAAACTATTGATTTTACCTGCATCATAAAAATGTTATAAGGTTCAAAAAAAGACCTTAATCCCTGCATAAATTCTGTAACTGTAACAAGTTTGCCAAAAACGCAGGCCATATATCCTCCTGCCATTCCCGTAAAAGCTGACATGACAACCAACATTGGTATTACTACCAATGCGGCTAATAATTTCGGTAAAATCAGATAGGCCGCTGTATCAACCCCCATTACTTCTAAGGCGTCAATTTGTTCTTTTTGTCTCATCCCTCCCAGCTCTGCTGCCATATTCGATCCTACCTTTCCGGCCAATGCCAAACATGTAAAAGTAGGCGCTAATTCTATAATCATAATATCGCGTACAATATAACCAATATAGTAGGGCGGAATCGAAGAACCCTCCAACTGATAAGCAAACTGCACTGCTGTTACCGCACCGATAAATACAGAAACCAAAGCTACAATCAAAAGGGATCCAACACCAATATCGTTCATTTGACGGGCCGTCTCCTTCCAATACATGGAAAGTTTTTCTGGCTTTGACAAAGTACTGCCGATCAAAATAATATATCTGCCTAAATGATAAAACATAAATTCGATTTCAAACAAAAGTACAGCTTTTTCACTTAAATGCAATGATTATTCAAAAATCAGCAAGGAATTGCTGTATATGACTCAGATAGAAAGAATTGATAACTGGTACATCAAATTCACGCTCTGCCAAAGCCCTGCCTTGCATACCCATCAATCTTCTTTCCTCTTCAGTAAAGGCCATCATTTTTTTCATTTTCAAATGTAGATCAGCACTATCCTTAACCTGACATAAAAAACCATTGATCCCGTCTAAAACCGTATCCCGACAACCGGGTACATCTGTTGCAATTACAGGCTTTGCTAGGGCTAAAGCTTCCAGCATCACTCGGGGCAGACCTTCTCTGTATGATGGCAAAACAACAACATCAGCCTCCCTCATTATTTTTTCAACATCATTACAATGTCCAAAAAATTTAAACCTACTATCATTTTCATAGGAATGCAAACTTGCCTCTGAAATCGCCGAGGGGTTGTCCCTATCTATATCTCCAACGATCCATGCCTCACATTTTCCCAATTCAAACAAGCGGATTGCTTCTAAAAACTCTATAATCCCTTTGTCATATAATAATCTACCCACAAATAAAAAAATAAATGGCTCGGAATGTGTTACCTTATTTGAAATAGTAAATCGCTTACAGTCAATACCTGAACCACGAACAATAAAAGCCTTGGACTGTTGAACCAGTTTTTTTTGCAGGAAAAGTTCTTTATCATCCTGATTTTGAAAAATTACCATATCTGACAAACGAAATGATGCGCGATACAAAAAATGCGCAAGCCTAGAG
Organism: uncultured Saprospiraceae bacterium; assembly: GCA_964574485.1. Classification (GTDB taxonomy): domain Bacteria; phylum Bacteroidota; class Bacteroidia; order Chitinophagales; family Saprospiraceae; genus Saprospira. The sequence goes on from CAZNNX010000062.1 coordinate 5,690, forward strand.
ACGATATTGTTATTTAAAAAACTATATCCCAAGCCGGTAACTGTGCATATACATGGAACTTGAGCCAAATAAGCAGCAATAGACCCATAAATATTCGGCTTTATTGTATACAGCAATACCAACTGAATTTGATTTCTTTTTAAGATTCTAAACAATTCTCTTGATAGTAGAATATCCTGCCAGGGATTCTTTCCTTTTCTACTTAAATGATGCAAAGCTATGAATGAATAACCCTCAGTTTTCCAGTAGTTGGTTGATTCATCTTCAGGAGCAATGATGCAAACCTCATAAAATTGATTCAATTCTTGAATCAAGGGCAACCTAAAATTGTATAAATTCCATGAAGTATTGGCAACAATGCCTATTTTCTGTCGCATTATTTTCTTAGGCGTTGAATTTTTGTAATTTTGTTTTGAAACAATAGCAATGTAGTAATTCTTTTGCAAATTGCAATCCAGCCCAGGTCAGTTCTCAAAATAATAATTCCTGCATGATTTTACTTTATGTGAGCCGAATCTTAGAACCAACGGATTTTATTATCGCGTTGTTGCTAGGTATTTTGATATACTATACTTTTAATTATATCAAGCAGCAAAGATATAAAGGAACTAATTTCGAAGCTTATTTTATGCCTGCTCTAGTGGCTAAACTAATTGGTGCTTTTCTAACTGCCCTCATGTATCAGTATTATTATGGATATGGTGATACATTTTGGTATTACAGCGGCGTAAGGGATATTGTCGATGCTTTTTATAATAAAGGTCCCGACATTGCGCTTGAAATGATTTTAAAGTCGAAAAACAATCTTTCAGAGGAAGCCTATTATGCCATCTCTCTCGATTTTGTTTTCAATAATTATTCGATGTCTTTGGTACCCAAGATTGGCTCTATCCTGAGTATTCCTACATTTGGTTCATTCCTTGCTGCCTCATTTGGTATAACACTTATCTCTTTTGGCGGTTCCTGGATGTTATATCGTGTTTTTGTTGATTTGTATCCCCATTTACACCGAAATCTTGCCATTGCAATTCTATTTGTCCCTTCTCTTTGTTTCTGGGGTACTGGCTTAATGAAAGATCCCCTCTCGCTGGGTGGTGTAGGTATGCTGATTTATGGCGTTTACTTTACCTTATATGCACCAAAAAAAAGAAATCTGTTTAGGAGTATACTCATCCTGATTACAGGAATTTTCCTATCTATCAATGTTAAGTTCTATGTTGCTCTCGCTGCCGTACCTGCGGTAGCGCTTTGGCTGAGTTTAATGTACAAAAATAAAATTCAAAATAAATTTCTTCGACAACTATCTCTTCCCTTTCTCTTAATTGGGGGTGTTTTGTTTGGATTCTTTGCACTGATTCAAATTTCTAAAAATATTTCAATTGAGGATCTTGCCCTTGAAGCTGCAAAAACACAATGGTGGATTGCTTACTCTACCCAAAGGGATGGTGGCACAGGTTATACCCTTAGTTCAATGGATGGAAGTTTAGGAAGTTTGATACGCGTTATGCCTGAGGCGATTAATGTTTCCTTATTCAGACCCTATCTTTGGGAAGCAAGAAAAATAGTTGTAATACCTTCTGCTATAGAATCCTTCTTTACACTTATTCTTACTTTTTTTGTTTTTTACAAAAAAGGTATTTGGGGAACTTTTAAGGCTATTGCAAATAATCCAACTGTAATATTTTGTCTGACCTTCGCCATTGTATTTGCTTTCGCGGTTGGATTTACCTCCATGAATTTTGGCGCACTTGCTCGTTACAAAATTCCCTTACTACCTTTCTACTTTACAGCAATGGTGCTATTGTTAGATAATGTCAATGCACAAATGAAACTCGACCCAAAAGATACCAACAAAGAATTACAAAGAAATATCAGGCAATAATTCTTCCAAAAAATGTTTCTCTAACCCAAACATTTGTTTCAAATAACTTATTTCTGCGCGTGATTTATTGATTTGCTCCTCTGTTTGCTTCTCTTTATGAGCTACGATCATCACATTTTTAGGCGTATGCTCTGCAGATATAAACTCAAAAACTTTAGTCTTATATCCATTTAATCTCAAAATCAGAGATCGAATTGCATCTGTCAACCATTCTGCTTGTCTTTCCAACAAAATCCCTTGAGATAAACTCTGCATCAATGAACCGGGTACCTGCATATGCTTTCTAACCTGTTTATGACAACATGGTGCAACAACAATTAAATCAGCCTCCTTTCGTATTCCTTGGGCAATGGCATAATCTGTAGCTGTATCACAAGCATGCAAAGCAATTAAAACATCCATATTTCCTTCAAATTTTTCAATTGGCAAGGAATGGAAATTCAAATTATTAATTCCTAATTTTTCCACAACATCATTGCAAAATGTAACAAGTTCTGGCCTCAATTCAATGCCGGTAATGTGAACATTTGCCCCGAAATTACTGCTTGCAATCTCCTGTAAAGCAAAAGTGAGATATCCTTTACCAGAACCCATATCAACTATACTTACAGACGATTTTAACTTAGTTAACTGCGATAACTCTTGGAGCATAATCTCAGCATATTTGTTGATTTGTTTGAACTTATCCTGTTGTGATGGTATTACATGGCCCCCTGTTGAACAAACTCCCAAATGATATAAAAATGACTTTTCACTGGATATCAAATAATTTTTCTTTTGGTCATGACTATAGGATATGTCCTTTTCAATTATATCCTTTTTTTCCTGTACCATCCACTCTCCTTTTTTGAGAGAACCCTCCACCTGAATCTCTTTGCCTTGAATCAAAAATTGATTAAAACACAATAAGTATTCCTTGATAAAATCAAAAAGCTCTTCCTTCGTCTTATAATTCTTGAAAATATCTTTTGTTTTATGTCGAAAAGTAACTTGAATGGCCCATTTTTTTTTCAATTCAACTGGCCTTAGAAACATACTCTTTATGTCTAAATTACCTTTATACTGCGTAAAAACTACTTTTATCAAATGTTTAGTCACTAATAATTCCCATATTCGTTGACTAAGTTCCGTTGTAAATTGATTATATTTCTCCATCTGTCAACTGATTAAAAGCACTCAAATATTGGTTTCTTTGAGATATAACTGAATATTTTTCCAAAACTGTTTTTCTGGCTTCCTGCCCTAATTCAAATCTCAGCCTTTCATCCTCTATCAATAAACTCATTTTTTCAACCCATTCTTCCTGGGATACAGCTAAATAACCATTTTCCCCATCCCTGATAATTTCTTTATTAACTCCTACAGGCGACATAATTGTTGCCATTCCCAATGACATGTATGTAAGCCCCTTTAATCCACATTTTCCTTCGGTCCAGGCATCAGTAGGCAGGGGCATTAAACCAATATCTAAAGCTGATAATTCTTCAATCTCAGTTTCAGAAGTCCATGCTACACCCTGAATTCCCAATCTGTCATTTCTATAAGAAGGAACCCCAATTAATTTAAAGTAAACTCGCTCCCTATATTTCTCCTGAATTATATACAATGCGTCCAATACTGTTTCAAAATGAGCTAGTGTACTGAAGGTTCCAGTCCACCCTATGCACAGTTTATCCTTGTTTCTGCTTTCATTTTTTGAAAAACGATCCGTGTCAACTGTAGTTGGAACAATCCATACATTTGAATTGTACTGCCTTGCATAATTTGCCAGGTAGCTATTCCCCGCAAAAATCAATTGTGCTACTTTAATTATCTCTCGGGGTTTATCAAAATTTTTTAGAAATGATAATTTTCGATTCCCTTCCGAAACCGCAGGTATCCAGATCGCATCATCAAAATCATATAATAAGGGAATTTTCTTAGCCAATACCTTTTCAAAATAAGCAGATCCAATCATGAAAGATTCCCTTTGTACCAAAACCATATCATAATTTCTGGCTCGGATAAGATCCCAAATTCGGATCCATAAGCTTCTCAATAATATCAGAACTTTCCCCAAATAATTTCCATTGCCATAAAAAACAGCATCATCCTCCGCTCTGATAAGATATCTGTAATGAAAAGTATACCCATGAGATCTTAGAAAATCCAAATATTGTTCAAATCTAAACCTTTGAGAAGGAGAACGATCAGGTCGACGCAATACCCATAATAATACTTTTTTCTTTCTTGCCATTTCCGAAAATAAGATATAATTCAATTTCAACCTCAAAAATTCAAAATAAATAAGAACTAAATGTTAAACAATCACTTTTTTTTTAGAAATTTGAATGATATCAAAATCCTAACTACTAAATTTTTTATGAATATAGGTCCCACTGCCTTTGTTCGCATTTTGTTCTCTTTCATTTTTGTGCTATGCCTGAATGAGGGACTTTTCTCACAAAAAATTACTATATCCGGTAGAATTATAGATGATGATACCGAAGAGCCCATACCTTTTTGCAGTGTTTTCCTGAATGGAAAAACTCCCGTGGGTGTTACCTCTGATTTTGATGGCTACTTTACCTTGCCTATTGACCTCAGCCTGACAAATGCAGATTCTATCGGAGCGATTTCGATTGGCTATAAAACCTCCAAAAAAATTTTACAAAGATCCGGTGAAGATATTACTGTTAATTTTCGCTTAAAATCAGAATCTATTACTTTAAATGAAATTGTTGTTTTGGCAGGTGAAAATCCCGCCAATGAAATAATCAGGCAGATCAACAGAAATAAAAAGAGAAACGAAAAGAAAAATTTTGACTCATACGCATATGAAATGTATGCCAAAACAGAATTAGATCTCACAAACATTGATCCCTCCATGAAGGACATGAAAATTTTCAAAGACCTTCAATTTGTATTTGATAATATTGATTCTGTTTCTGACGTTAAACCATTTTTACCTGCCTATGTTGCTGAAAAAATTGCCGAAGTTTATGGAAAAAAAGGTGCTGAGGAAAAAGAAATTTTAAAAGCTCAAAAAGTATCTGGTGTTAATAATACGTCCATTGTAGATTTCATAAACAAAATGCACGATAAGTATTCCGTTTATGACAATTATATTACACTTTTGGGAAAGGAATTTGTTAGCCCCTTTTCAAACACGGGCTTGATGACCTACGAGTATTATATTCTTGATAGTACTTTTATTGAAGGTGAGTGGAGTTATAAACTAAAATTTAAACCCAGAAGAGCACAAGAAAATACTTTCTTTGGTGATTTTTGGGTGTCTATGGAAAATTTTGGCGTTCAAATTGTAAATATGCGCATGAGCCCGGATGTTAATATAAACCTGGTGAATCGAATCATTATTTATATTGAATTTCAGAAAAAAGATAGCTTATGGCTTCCTCTCAAGGATAAAACCGTAATTGATTTTGCTACAGATAAAAAAGAAAACAAACTAGGCATTGTAGGTAGAAAAACACAAACTTACAAAGATTTCAAAGTTGATGACCCTAAGATAGCTGACACCTACGTACAACTCGATCCGGAGGAAATCAATTGGACTGAGATGAATAAAGATTCTAGTTTTTGGGAAGAAAACAGACATGAAAAACTTTCTGTAAATGAATCGAAGGTGTACAAAATGGTAGATAGTATCAAGCAGGTGCCCGTTTTCAAAACAGTCACCGATATATTAAATACCATTGTAACAGGCTTTCACATTATAGGTCCTGTAGAAATAGGCCCCTATTGGGATCTTGTAAATTACAACAACGTAGAGGGCTGGAGATTTGGGTTGGGTTTGGGAACCAGCTCTAAACTATCAAAGAAATTTAAACTATTCGGTTATGCTGCCTATGGTATTCATGATAAAAAATTCAAATACCGTGGTAGCTTTCGATATATTTTCGACAATTATCGCAGGAAAGAAATGGGAATTCAGGTAAGAGATGATGTAGTTTTTGAAAGCAGGAGTACTGAAGAATTTACCTCTCAAGGTCTATTTGCCGGTTTTATCAGAAGAAGCGCCATACCTCCCAAGATTTTAAGAGTTTTTGAAACCAAAGCTTATTATCATCATACCTGGAAAAAAGGATGGTCCAACAGATTAGCTGTATTATACCGACAACTCACTCCATTCTCAGATGAAAATACAATTAGCAAACAAGGGTTCAATTATTTTTATATCCCTGATATAAGTAACCCCTCATTAACAGACAATTCTATCACAACGGCTGAAGTATTGTTTAAAATCAGGTATGCCTACAAAGAAACAGTAATCAGAGGCAATTTTAACGATATGAGCATGGGTTCAGTTTATCCTATTATTGAGCTGAGCTATATAGCAGGAATAAAGGGTATTTTAAATTCTGAATATAATTATCACAAACTTTTACTGAAGTTAAATCACTGGTTTAATGTCGCCTCCTTTGGTTATCTGGAATATACCATCGAAGCGGGTAAAGTATTTGGCAAAGTACCATTTTTATTGTTAGAACCACACCCCGGGAATGATGCATATTTTTACAATAAAAATGCTTACAACATGATGAATAGCTTTGAATTTGTAAGTGATACCTGGGTCGGACTTCGATTAGAGCATCATTTTGATGGCTTTTTCTTAAACCGAATTCCACTTCTTAAAAAATTAAAATGGCGTGAATTAATGTTTTTTAGAGGAGTTTGGGGCGTATTATCAGATGAAAATATCACCAATAATTACAAAAACCTTCAGGTAAATGGCGGTGCCTTTTACGGAAGATTTGACAAAGGCCCCTATATGGAAGCTGGATTTGGTATCGAAAATATTTTTAAGATTATCAGAGTAGATTGTGTTTGGAGACTTTCTTATTGGGATAATCCTTATGCACAAAAATTTTCTGTAAGATTTACCTTTGATTTTAGCTTCTAGTCGATGATTTGTATCGTTCCTATCATTAATTCAGGAAGTCCACTTTCAGTCCAGGATACAATTTTTCCGTATTCATACACCTTTGTCCAGGTACCGTTTTTGTGTAACAACAAGCATTCGCTTTCATAATACTCACTCTGACCTCTCAGATGAGATTCGATTAAATTTTGAACAGTAGAAAGTTGGTCTGGTTGTCTGAATTCCAACCAGGTAATTAAATTAAGTTGACCTAATTCTGCCATCTGATACCCTAGAATATTGGCCCATTTTTGATCCACTTGGATATCTCCGTCAATTACGTTCCATTCCCAACTACCTGTGATATCGTCCTTTGATTTTCTATCATTTACAGAGGACTGTGAAATATTCTTCGATTCTGTTATAGTACCAGAAACATAAACACATATTCCCGAATCAAATACAGGTTGAACCTCTATGTCTACAAACTTTTGATCTAGTTTTAATACTAAACTTTGCTGAAAACCTTTCCCTTTTTCAACTGTTTGTATCAATTGTTGAGACAAAATGGAGCTGCTCTCCTCTGTAAAAGAACAAATGAAATCCTTCACCTGAACATTTGAACTTTTATGAATGCCCAGCAAGTCCTTACAAACCTGTGTACAATGAAAGAGGTCTTTCTCCATATTCAACTCAAACACACCTATCTCCATACGAGATAAAACATCTTCTAAATTCAATGAAGAATGTAAACCACTCACCAAATTTTGCTCTTCTATGATTTTAAATAAATATAACAATTGATTGCCTTCCCCAATAACTTCTACCTCGGCGATGCAATCCTCCTGAGCCTTTGACAACCTTACTCTGTTCTTTTCTATGTAAGAGAATTGCACCTTATCCCCCATATGGAAACCCATATTTCTACCTAGTTGAATTACTTGTAAATCTGTATTAACCAATAGAAAAGGAACTAAATTTGACAATTCCAAAATCTTCGATTCTGCTTTCTTGTAAATAGCATCTGTCCGCTCTTGTTGAACAGGAATTACTTGTATTGATCCTGATAAACACAACAAATTATCTTCATCTGTCTGGGTTGAAAGTTCGATTTCTACATGAAGATTTTCTCCTCCCTTTGAATCAAGATAGACCTCCAATTTAGATTTTTCACCCAAACCCACCACTTTGAACATTTGCTCTGTAAACAAACTTCTTTGGTCTTTTTGAGAGAAGAGTTCAAGAAAATCGTTCAAATGTATATATTCTGTGTCAAATCCTAATTGTTTGCTAAGATGAGCCGACAAATAAAATGCCGCAGTTTGAACATAATAAATAAAGGTTCCCGATCTGCTGATCTCATCACTGAGTTTGAATCTTTTAAGCTGAGCTTCTATTGCTTTTGTGCGCTGAAACCACTCTGTTTCGTTATTCCAGCAAGTTTCAAGATGAAGATCCGACTCCTCTCTTTTCCAATAACCAGTACAATTCCAACAAGTTTGATGGGACAAATAGAGCTTCTCCTGAAAATTTGAACCCGCTGTATTTGTTAAAAACTTTTTCTCGATAAAATCTCTGACAGCCTCCTGATCTTGAACAGAAAGAGATTGAAAGAAAACAGAAAAACTTGTATTTTTTCGAAATACATCAACTTTTCCATATAGATAGGTCCAACTACTAAAAGGAAAACCATAGGCTTCAAAAACATCATACATGTCTGTTTGTACCAAAGATTCTACCTTTTCTTCTACTCTAATACAGGCACAAAAATGTTGATTTACTTTTTTAACCTTCCAATTAGAATCAAGAATTCTGCCATCAAAAGCTATACATTTGGATTGAAATTCTAAAATCTCATCTTCTTTTATACCAGCACAACGATCTAACACCTCTTTGGAAAGACTATCCACTAAAAAATTACCTAAACCTAGTATATGATCAGCTTCATAAGCTAATTTACTTTTCCAAACCTGATTACGTTGCGTAAAAATTCCTGAATGATTCATCACACAACACAAATCAAACCCCAAATCAAAGAAAGAATCCTGTTTAGATTCTAAAATGATCGTTTCTTTAGTAGATAAATATTTTTTCCTGAATTCTAAAAGGAACTGTATCTGACGACCCAGGGTATGTAAAATTGATCTCTCCGTTTTCTCTTTTGAACGAGGCTTATCATCTAGAATAATTAAATGACCCAAAAGAAAACCTCTTTCATTTATTATGGGTGTTGATGCAAAAAAACGAATAAAAGGCGATCCAACTACAAGAGGGTTAGTAGAAAATTTTTCCAAATTCATAGTATCTCCCACCCACTCAAAGGCTGTTGAGTGAATACTTTGAAAGGCATGTTGTACTGGAATTTCTCTAAAATCTAAGCCATAATGCGATTTGAACCATATCTTCTTACCATCAGACATGCAAAAGCAAGCAAACTTGGTTTGACCCAACTCTGCAGCCAAACTAGTAATTTCATCATATATCTCTTCATACTCAGAATCCAGAATCTGATATCTGAGCAATTCCTGAAGATGATCTGATGGTTCTAATGTCAAAGGATGTTGAAACATTTTGCTTTTAACCTTTTGCTATCTTGCAAACGATAAATATACAGATTTTGTTTCATTTTTTTTGATAGTCTTTCGTCTTTAACAATATTATTATTTGAAATGAATATGTTTTCGCAACATTTAAATAGTTTCTGTAACTTTTTAAATTTACAAATGTTTAATAAAAAAAAGCCATGTACAAAAACCTAAGATCTGCTGCAGACGATTTAGAAAAAACTGGTCAACTAAAAAGAATTTCCATAGAGCTAGATCCAGACTTGGAGATGGCTGAAGTTCACCGTAGGGTTTTTGAGGCGGGTGGCCCGGCGCTTCTCTTTGAACGTGTGAAAGGAAGCAAATTTCAAGCCATTTCAAATATTTTCGGCACCTTTGCCAGAACAGACTATCTTTTTCGAAAAGAAATCGAAAGCGTAAAAAAAATAATTGAACTTAAAATTGACCCCACACTCATTCTTAAAAATCCCTTAAAATATCTTAGCTCTCCATTCACTGCTCTTACTGCACTACCTAAAAGGTCATTTTTGCAAATCCCCAGTGCTTATAGCACTTGTAAGATATCTGATTTGCCACAGATTAAATCCTGGCCCATGGATGGCGGTGCTTTTATTACTCTACCACAGGTTTTTTCAATGGCCCCGGGAGAGAAAAACATCATGAAGTCCAACATCGGAATGTATCGAATTCAATTGTCTGGAAATCAATACAAAAAAGACGAAGAAATAGGTCTGCATTATCAACTACACAGAGGTATCGGCGTTCATCACAATGCTTACAACGAATCTGAGGAACCTTTCAAAGTAAGTATTTTTGTTGGTGGTCCACCCTCTCATAGCTTTTCTGCAATCATGCCTTTACCCGAGGGGTTATCAGAAATGACCTTTGCAGGTTTACTTAACGGAAGAAGATTTAGATACTGGCAAAAGTCAGGATTTTATCTATCCTCAGATGCCGATTTTTGTATTACAGGTACAGTAGTAAAAAATAAAAAATTGCCAGAAGGTCCATTTGGCGATCACCTTGGCTATTACAGCCTGGAACATGATTTCCCTTATATGATTGTTGATAAGGTTTATCACCGTAAAAATCCTTTATGGCATTTTAGTGTTGTGGGCCGCCCCCCTGCCGAGGATTCCAGTTTTGGCTATTTGATTCATGAACTGGTAAAAGAACTGACTCCCAATGAATTTCCCGGATTGAAAGAGATTAATGCCGTAGATGCCGCTGGGGTTCACCCTCTTCTATTGGCTATAGGACAAGAAAGATATATGCCATTCAGAGAGAAAAAACCAGAGGAAATTTTAACAATCGCTAATAAAATTCTAGGTACAGGTCAAACCTCTCTTGCCAAATATTTATTCATTGCAGATGCTGCTGATAACCCACAACTTTCAACCCACCATATTGAAGCCTATTTTAATCACATTTTGAAAAGGGTTGACTGGAGAAGGGATTTACATTTTCAAACCCAAACAACTATTGATACCTTAGATTATAGTGGCTCGGGGTGGAACTCTGGATCTAAATTAGTGGTTGCCTGCTCAGGTAAAGAAATTAGAAGTTTGGCAACTGAGCTTCCCTCCGATTTAAGGCTGCCACAATCATTTCAAAATCCTAGGATGGGATTGCCCGGTGTCTTATTAGTAGAATCTACCTCTTTTTCTTCCTATGAAAATGCAGCTGAGGAGTTTCATCAGTTAGATAGCTATTTGAAAAATCAAAATCTTGATAACATACCGTTAATTGCTTGGGTGGATGATAGCCATTTTACAGCGCAAA
>CAZNNX010000063.1:0-15277 GCA_964574485.1 uncultured Saprospiraceae bacterium
TGCTCGGAACCAAAAGACAAAATGACAGGGAAATTTGGTACATTATAGATAATTCATTTATCGCTACACTTCCAGACATGTGGGCTGATAAACAAAGATTTATTATGCTTCCCATCAATAAATGGAATGTTGAATATCAAAGGGTAATATTGGGAGGTTTGACTTGTGATAATGATGATTACTATAATGTAATCTCTGAAGATGAAGAATTATTTCTCCCTCTGATTGAACCTGATGATGTAGAACCTTTATACGTAGGATTTTTCCATACTGGAGCCTATCAGGATTCACTTAGTGGCTATGGAGGTGTACATCACTGTTTGATTCCCTCTCCCAAGCATATACTGGTTGATTTAGACGAGGATGGACATATGGTCTTTAAACTTTTTGCCCCTGAACAGCGTTCAACTGAGGTAATGAGATTATTAGGCTATATTTGAGAACATGAAAAAATTCTTCATTAGCGGCATAGGTACGGATGTAGGTAAAACCTGGGTGACATCACTTTTGGTTGAGTCTATACAAGCAGATTACTGGAAACCAATTCAGTCCGGAGATTTAGATTTTACTGATGCAATGAAAGTTAAATCCAGGATTTCTAATTCTAAATCAACCTTTTTTCCTGAAAGATTTACCTTGCAAACTCCAGCTTCTCCTCACCATGCAGCTCGTTTGGATCAGGTTGAAATTCAGCTAACCGATTTCACAATACCAGAGACTAATAACCATCTTCTGATTGAGGGTGCAGGTGGATTGCTGGTTCCTCTTAATGATCATGATACCATCCTCGATTTAATATGCTATCTGGATTTGCCTATTATATTGGTTTGTTCAATTTATCTGGGTAGTATCAATCACAGTGCTTTGAGTCTGGAACTTTTGAAGCAAAAAAATAGAAATCCTTTTTTGGTAGTATTCAACGGCCATCCATTTCCTTCATCCACTGATTGGCTCATCCAGAAATATAATATCCAAAATTATTTCCATCTTCCTTTTGTTGAAGGTCCAACAGATAAGGCACAAATTTTGCAATTATCGGAAATTTACCAGGAAGAAATAAAAAAGAAATTAGAGATATAAGTTCAGAAATGTAACTAATTTGGTAATTTGTGTTAAAAATTTAAATTAATTGTTGATATTATTTGGAAATTTAAATCAAATAATTGAAACTTTGTGCATTGTTAATTTAAATGTAATATGTGATGAAAGAAGTTAGAGTGGAACAGAGTATTACTGTATTAGAGTCTCGTTCAGGAAAATTGTACTTGCAAGAATTGAAGAAAATTCCTGTTTTATCCCACGAAGAAGAATTTGATTTAATTTCAAAAATTCAGGAAGGGAATAAAAAAGCGGAAGAAAATCTTATTTTATTTAATCTTCGTTTTGTGATTACTGTTGCTAAAAAATATAGTAAACAGACCAATCTGCCTTTGGAAGATTTAATCAGTGAAGGTAATATAGGTTTGATCAAAGCGGCTCAGCGTTTTGATAAGAGCAGGGGGTTTAAATTTATTTCCTATGCAGTTTGGTGGATTCAACAATCTATTATCAAATTTATTACTGAACAGGGAAAAACAATTAGGGTGCCAGCCAATAAAGGACTTTCCCGTAAGGAATTTGAGAAGTATCAGAATAAATTTATGCAAGAATGGCAAAGTATTCCAGACATAGATGCTTTTCATGCTGCTTATGGAATTGATGAGAGCCAAATCAGACATCAATCTTGTTTTCACAGTTCAGTGGAATCTTTGGATGTTTCACTGCATTCTTCTGAAGATTGTGAACCTGTATCAGCTTTAATTGCCTCTGATTTGTTTTTAGACGGAAATCAAAATTGTATTCAAAAAGAATTGCCTTTATTAGTAAATGCAGTTTTGCAAAAACTTACAGAAAAAGAAAGGTTAATTATTCAATATCTTTTTGGATTTAAGGATTGTCAGTCAACTCGACTGGAAGATGTAGGGACTGCTATGTCACTCTCAAGGGAAAGGGTCAGACAGATAAAAGAGTCTGCTTTAATGAAATTAAAAAAGTATAAGTATTTGCAATACGCCCAGGCCTAGGATATAAAAAGAACCCCCAAATTACAGAGATGAAATTTGGGGGTCACTGATTATTTTTGAATGCCTAATGCTTTGAGTCCGTTAATAGTGGCTATTCTTGCTAATTGATCCACTTCGTAGTAGTGACAGGCTTCCAGCATCACTCTCATTTCAGTCCATAGGTCACCATCTGAAAATGGTTTGTAAATGTCACAAATATTGTCAGTACCGAAAGCCACAGTAATGCCTTCTGGAACCATTTCATCAACAGGTGTTATGGCATTATGACTGGGTGCAAGTCTCTCAGTTCTGTTATGATCTATCCAGGCTGTTGGGCAGGAAATAGCGATTAAGTCTGCCTCGCGCATCACCTTATAGGTTTCAAAACGGTATTTCTTGGGGTGAGCTGCTAAAGAAATGCAATGTATGGCTGAAACTTTGCCTTGCATGCCATGTTCTATTGTTTTTCTTGCCAATTGTTCCGTTTCTTTTTCATCATCTGTGTTAAATTGATCTACGTGAACATGGACCAATTTATTATGTTCTTTTGCAGTACTTAATAAAATGTCGAGATGCTCATTTTCTCTTCCAAAATCTTTGGCTGGTAAACCGCCTATAATATCTACGAATTCCACAGACATATCAAACCAATAACGAGCTTTAGGATCGATTACTCCCTTTAAAACCTGATTCGCAAATCTGATTTCAATGTCTTTACCATAATTTTCTCTTAATTTCAAAGCAGCTTTGATGGCTTTATCTTCAATTTTTTCATCTACATCGATGAATGAATTGAAGATAAAGCTGCTTTAATAGCTTTATCTTCAATTTTTTCATCTACATCGATGAATGTACCCAAGGCTTGAGCTCCCTGTTCGATAAACAACTCAGTAGCTTTTGCCATTCTGGCATAAATTTGATCTACGGTAGAATTCTTTTTTATTTCATCTACCAAATGCCATTTTTCTTTTAAGTAAGAATAGGTGTACTGGAAATTATCTGCAGTGAGGGTAAAGGCTCTATCTAAATGGGCATGTGTGTTCACCCATCCGCCGTATGATTTAATTTTCTCGATTACTGCCTGTTTTGGATCCATGTTTTGTAATGATTTAATTATAGTTTAATGAGTTGTTGCAAAGCCAGATCAATTTTTTGAAAAGGAAATTCATTGTAAGCATCTTCAGCCATTCTTTTTATCTCAAGGGTGCACAAATTTCCAATACTTCCTTCATGACTGTGTTGAAGGTCGTAATTTGGACTAAATTCTCCTTTTTCTATTTGATTGCCAACGATTTGATAGGCATCTCTAAAGCTTTTCCCTTCAAGTACCAGTTGATTGACAACCTCAACACTGAAAAGATACTTGTACTTTTCGTCTTGGATTGTAGAATCTTTGATGATTATATGTTCTAAGCTGTAATGCGAAATAGCCAAACAATCTTTGATTTCAGAAAAAACAGGAAGAAAACTTTCTTTAATAACCTGCAGGTCTCTGTGATATCCAGAGGCTAGATTAGTAGTGATTAACATTATCTCATTAGGTAGAGACATGATTTTATTGGATTTAGCTCGGACCAGTTCAAAAACATCAGGGTTTTTCTTATGCGGCATAATACTGGAACCCGTAGTAAGATGTGCCGGGAAACTTATAAAACCAAAGTTTTGACTGATATACAAACAAATATCTTGAGACATTTTAGAAAGTGTTGAAGCGATGGAGGCTAATGCCTCGGCAACAATTCTTTCAGTTTTACCTCTTCCCATTTGAGCATAAACAACATTGTAGTTCAAATCTTCAAAGCCCAATAATTCAGTTGTCATTTTTCTGTTTAATGGAAAGGAAGATCCATAACCTGCCGCAGATCCGAGAGGATTTTTGTTCGCTATTTTAAAGGCAGCCTGGAGAACGTGTAAATCATCAACTAAACTTTCAGCATAGGCACCGAACCATAATCCAAAGGAGGATGGCATGGCAATTTGGTAGTGGGTATAACCAGGAATTAAAACATCTTTGTATCTTTCACTTAAATCCAATAAAGTTTGAATCAAAGGCAGTACCAATTCCACAACATCCCTCAGTTCAGATCGAATGAATAATTTTAAATCCAATAAAACCTGATCATTTCTGGATCTTCCACTGTGAATTTTCTTGCCCCATTCGCCGAGTCTGCGTGTTAACAATAATTCTACCTGAGAATGAACATCTTCAATGCCATCTTCAATCACAAATTCATCCTTTATAATTTCATTGTAAATTTGAATAAGTCCGGCACGCAAGGTGGGTAACTCTTCTTTTTGAATCAATCCAATAGTTTCCAGCATTTGAATATGTGCTAAAGTACCCAGAACATCATGCTTGGCTAAAAGAACATCCAGTTCTTTGTCTTTTCCAATGGTAAATCTTTCAATTTCTTTATTTACCTCGGTACCCTCTTTTTGCCAGAGTTTCATAATTGAATTATTTATTTGATTGAGAAGAACTTATGAGATTCATTCTAAGGTATTGACCTCATCTGTTTTGCAAATTTAGTTGAATGATGTTGTTTTACAAAAATTAAAAGGATTAAAAAAAAAAGTTTTAATCCTCTTGAATTTCCCAGTATTTTTGATTCTCTATTTCTTCCAGAATAGACATGTAACTTTGATACCTTAGTTCATGTATATTACCGGATTCAATTGCTTTTTTAACAGCACAACCCGGTTCGTTTAAATGCAGGCAGTCATTAAATTTACAGTTTTTAGAAAATTCAAAAAATTCCTGGTAGTTGTGTGCTACATCTTGTTTTTCCATATTTAAAAACCCCATTTCTTTGATACCGGGCGTATCAATGATTCGAGTTTTTTCTTTTATTTCAAACATCTCTGCAAAAGTAGTTGTGTGCATTCCTTTTTCTGAGTATTGCGAAATTTCACCAGTTTTTAGCTCTGCCATTGGATGAAAATGATTGATCAGAGTTGATTTCCCCACTCCGGAATGACCTGAAAACAATGAGGTTTTACCTTGAATCAATTTTTCTAACCTGCTTAGGGATTCTGCATCATAGGCGGAAACCAACAAACAATTGTATCCGGCATTTTCATAAATATTCTGTAGGATTTGAAAAAGCTCGAAATCCTCGGAATCGTATAAATCAGACTTATTAAAAAGGATCCAGCTGGGTATATCATAGCTTAAAGTACTTAGCAGGAATCTGTCAATAAAACCAGGTTTTACGGTTGGCTTTTTAATACTTGTTACTAAAAAAGCCTGGTCGATATTGGAAGCAATCAAGTGCATGAGATGTTTTTGCCTTGTAGATCTTCTCAGGACATAATTTTTTCTGGGCAGAATTTCAATAATTGTAGATTCATTAGTTGTTGCATTCATCTCAATGATAACATGATCTCCAACTGCAACAGGATTTGTTAATTTGAATTCTTTTAATTTAAATTTTCCCTTAATTCTGCAAGCAATAACTTCTTGTTGAATGAGAACCTGATACCAGCTTCCAGTTGACTTTATAACAATACCTTCTTTATTCATAAATTACAAATTTCACTAAAGAATCGGCAATTTTTCTATCATTGGAAAGCCTGGGCACTTTATTTTGTCCACCTAATTTACCCTGAGATTTCATATAGTTTCTAAAACTATCTTTTTGCAAGGATCTAACTTTAAGCGATTGAAGAATATTTCCATCTATTAAATCTTGATAATATATGTTTTGTTCTTGAAGAGCCAGGTCTATGGTATTAGCAATTTCTGTCAAATTTTGTGGTGATTCTTCAAATTCGATAAACCATTCATGATATGGTTTTTCATTATTTTCTGGGTTTACCTGAGGTGCAACGGTAAATTCTACAATAGAGAAGGAGTGTTTTTGCATGGCATGCATGAGTGCTTTTTCTACCTCCTTGCCAATTACATGTTCTCCAAATGCTGATATAAAATGTTTTATTCGTCCAGTAACTATAATTCGGTAAGGATCTAAAGACACAAATTGAACGGTATCGCCGATACTATATCCCCATAAACCTGCATTGGTATTCAGAACAAGAGCATAATTGACATGCATCTGAACCTCTGCCAATGATATTCTCTGTGGTTTTTCAGAAAAATATGTTTCCGTAGGGATGAATTCAAAGAATATCCCGGAGTTTATATTTAATAACAATCCAGGCTCATTTTGTTTGTCTTGATAGGCTATAAATCCCTCAGAGGCAGGATAGGTTTCAATACTGGGAATTGATTTTCCAACTAATTTTTCCAATTGATTTCTATAAGGTTCAAAATTTACACCACCATAAACGAACATACTTAGATTTGGAAAAATTTCTAAGATGTTTTTTTTGCCTGTTGCCTCTAATAATTTTTCATAATACATTTGAACCCAGGGAGGAATACCAGAGATAAGTCTCAGGTCCTGATTTTTTGTTTCCTGCACTATTTGATCAATTTTTTCTTCCCATTCTTCAATGCAATTCGTTTGATAAGAGGGAAGTTGATTGGATTTCAACCATTTTGGAATCAAATGATTGGATATACCAGATAATCGGCCAACTAGAATTTCTGATTTTTTTTCCAATGTGGGGCTACCAGATAAAAATATCATTTTCCCCTCCATAAAGTCGGCGTTTTGAGTAGAGGCAATATAATGAAATACAGCATTTCTGGCGGTTCCAAAATGATTGGGAATACTATCTTTTGTCAATGGGATATATTTAGTACCTGAGGTGGTTCCTGATGTTTTAGCTAAATAAATGGGTTTGCCAGGCCATAGAATATCCTTTTTCCCTTCTAATATAAGATCGATATAAGGTTTCAATTGCTCATAATCAACAATAGGAACTTTTGATTTAAAATCTGTATAATTTTTTATATCCTCAAAATGGTGGTCGATCCCAAATTTTGTGTGCTTAGCAGTTAAAATGAGATTTTTCAAGATTTTATTTTGTAAGTTTATGGCTGTTTCTTTCTTGAATTGTCTATTGTTAATTAAGACTTTGGCAATATATTTTATAAAATATTTTTTTATTCCCATAGATGGTTGTTAATATTAGGCTTGTAATTTATTTGATTTTTCTTTTTATACCCAATGTTTATATTTTCTCTCAGAAAATTGAATTTAGTTTATCAAAAGATTCTTTAAATCCCGTAGAAATTAAGTTGGAAGGTTTTTTAGATGTATATTATGGTTATTTTTTTGGTAAAAAATCTGACTCTGATTTGAATTACTTTTTTTCGTCTCAAAAGCACAACGAATTTAATATTAATTTAAGTTATTTAAGTCTTGGATTTAAAACAAAACGATTGAGATTGAAATTTACTCCTGGTTTTGGAACTTATATGAATTCAACCTACATTTCTGAAGAAGGTGTATTAAAAAATATCTTAGAGGCTAGTGTCGGAGTAAAACCTTTTAAAAATTTTGATTTATGGATTGATGCAGGAGTCTTAAATTCTCCTTATACCAATGAAACCTGTATATCAAAAGATCAACTCACCTATAGTCGAAGTTTGGCTCCTGAATATGTTCCTTATTATTTAAGTGGAATTAGAGTGAGTTTTCCAATTGTACGGAATAAATTAAAATTAAGTCTGTATGGAATAAATGGATGGCAGCAAATTAAAGATCAAAATCAACATAAATCCTTTGGAAGTTCTTTGGAGTGGAATATATCAGAAAAGAATACTTTAAACTGGCAGACCTATCTGGGGGATGAAAGATCAGCTGCTAATCCAAATTTCAGACTAAGGTTTTTCTCAGAGTGGAACTGGATTTATAATCCGGAAGGTAAATTTTCTATGACGGCCTGTGCCTATTGGGGTTTACAAAGAAAGAAAGAAGCCGGTAATTCCACTTCCAATTTAATGTGGTGGCAAGCCAATTTGATAGCTCAATACAAGTTTTTGAAGAATAATGCAATTACTTCAAGAGTTGAATATTTTGATGATCCTAACGGTGTTCAAATCGTAAATATAAATGACCCTGCACTGGGTTTTAAAACTTTTAGTTTTACACTGGGCTATCAGTTAAAATTATTTAGCCATGCATATTTTAGAACTGAAGCAAGGCAATTTTACTCCCTAACTCAATCATTTCAGGATAACAATGGAAATCCTACAAGCTGGGGAACCTGGATAGTTAGTTCTATTTCGCTTTGGTTTTAATTATTTTTTAAGCTTTTCAAATTCATCTAAACCGCACTGCAAAAATTTCTTGTAGAGTTCAGCATCGGGAGTATAGCCTTTCGGCTCATTTAATACAGTCTCATCCGGTGACATCAATACATACAGAGGTTGAGAAGCCTGTTCAAAATTGAATTTTTCAAAAGCAGCCCATTTATTTCCAATATTTCTGATTTTGGTCCCGTCTGGTGCTAACTCAATCTTTTCTAATTTTTTTCGATCATCTACATATAGTGAGATAATTACATAATCCTCATTTAAGTATTGGTTTATTTCTTCTTTGACCCATACATTGTCTTCCATTTTTCTGCAATTTTCACAACCATGTCCAGTAAAATCTATCATAATAGGTTTGTTTACAGATTTTGCATAGGCTAGACCTTCCTCATAATCTTTAAAACATTGTTGTATGCCTGCAGGACAGTCACAGGGCTTGAAGTAAGAATAACAGGCTGGTGGAGCTATTCCGCTCATTAAAAAAGGAGTGTTGTATGTACTTGTTTTTGTATTGGTAGTGAAGCCAAAACCTAGATAAATGGCCAGCCCAATTGACAAACTTCCTGCTATTTTTCTGATAAAACTAATTTTTTCACCTTTGTCATCATGAGGAAATAATATAAAACCAAGCAGGTATATCCCCATAAATAATGCACACAACAAAGTTACAAGCAAGTATGTTTCATATTTTAATATGCCCCAGTGCATAGTTAAATCTGCCTTGGAAAGAAACTTAAAAGCCAAAGCCAATTCTACAAATCCAAGAACTACTTTAACTGTATTCATCCAACCACCCGATTTAGGTAAGGAATTTAGCCAACCAGGAAAGGCAGAAAATAATCCGAAGGGCAGGGCCAGTGCAAATGAAAACCCAAACATTCCTACTGCAGGAGCCAATCTGCCACCTTCTGCGGCCTGAACCAATAGCGTACCAATGATGGGACCTGTACAGGAAAAAGATACCAAACTTAAGGTAAAAGCCATGAAAAATATACCTAAAAGACCTCCCTTGTCTGCTGCTGTATCTGTTTTATTTGACCAGGAAGAGGGGAGTTTAATATCATAATAACCAAAAAATGAAATGGCAAATGCAACAAATAAAACAAAAAACAAAGTATTGGGTATCCAATGTGTTGATAGCCAGTTGAGGGCGTTGTCACCAAAAATAATTGTAATGGACATTCCCAAAGTCACATAAATAAATATGATTGAAAAGGAATAAATAAGTGCATTTCTTAATCCCAGAGATTTGTTTTTACTTTTTTTTGTGAAGTAAGCAACAGTCAGAGGTACCATAGGAAAGACACATGGAGTAAGTAGAGCAAATAATCCACCCAAAAATCCAAAAATAAATATGGTAAACAAGCTCATATTACTTTGTATGTCATCAGATGTACAACTCACATTTTTCTTGGCTAATGCCAGTGTCTTTTGAATTTTCTCTCGTTTAATTTGAAAACCAGATTGTTTTGAGTCATCCTGTGTTGATGTACTCTCTGTAATTGTCAACTCAGTTGAATCGATGCCCTCTGTTTCAGTTGAAACAGTAGCCAATGAATCTTTACCTTTTTTTTCGATAGAAGAGGATTTGGTATTTGGGCAATTGTTAGCAAATATAAAACTGAATTCTACATCTGTTGGAGGTAAACATGTTTTATCATTACAGGTCATGTAGGTAAGATAACCCGAAACTGGCTTTTGTGGATTTGAAATCTGAATTCTTTGCACAATAGAAAATTCATATTTGTACTTTGTCAGCTGCATGTCAAAAGTCTCGTCATAACCAGTTTTTTTGTGGTCTGCCTTGGTGACATTTTCTGTTGCTTTTCCAACCAAACTATGATTCTTTGTGTCGTAATTAATGGAGGTGGCAACTGGACCATCCTCACTGGGTAAATACATGGAATACACATGCCAACCTTTTTCAATCTCAGCTTTAAAAATAATCTCATATTGATCGTTTTCAATATGATTACAACTGTAAGACCAACGAACTGGATTTTGAGCAGAAAGTATTTGCAAAAATAAAACACTCAAAAAGATGGTTTTAATGTATTTGATTCCCATTGTTAAAATATTAGTGTTACAAATCTAATTCTTATTTAATTTATTAAAAGTTAGTATTTGTTAAAAATTAAATCAATTTCTTAAATAATTGATAAAACTATACACTTAGCTGTAAGTACAAACCAATTCCCCACAATACTAGATGTAAAATTTCAAAACCGAATTTTTTTTCTATGCTTTGAATCGGCATCGACCATAAAAATGAGAAAGAGATTAGATATAAGGGATGAAAACCCTTTGTATAGCTTAAGATTAAAAAGGGAATGCAAAAAAATGAATACCATTCCATAATAGAAATAAACTTTTGCTCCTTAATATTTGATTTTTTGTAAATCTGTTTTCTGGAAAAAATATAAATGAGTACAAAAACAAGGAAACAACTGAAGTGAATGTAATTTGGCAAATTCCAAAGACTTATATTTTTAATAACCCCAATTAAATTTATACTTTCCATCTCTATCAGAAAGAGTGATTTTCCAGTTACAATATATCCCAATCCCCAGTTTAAATAAAAAGGAATAAGGAGACCAAAAATGATAACCCCGTATTCCCGCATCTGATAGGATCTTAAAATGAAAAAAGAAAAAAGTAAAAAAGGAGTAAAAACGATCGTATGAAAATGAATCAGACAAGAAATACTAAATAAAAAACAAATGTTGAAAATCTCGAAGGTTGAATTTTTCTTCTCATAAGATTGAAAAAACTGTTGTAAAATGAGAAAGTGTACAGACACTAGCAAAATTTGCTTCCAATCACAAAATTGACTTTCCAAAAATAAACTCCCAAGCAAGAAAGCATAAAAATATATGTAGCTTGCATATTTTGAAATTCTGTAATAGTTGATCAAATTACTAAATATAAATCCTCCGGATAATACAAAAAGTACTTTCTCAATCTGATGATTTGAATATAGGAAATTTGAAACCGGTTGATCATTTATAGTGGAAATAAACAAAAAGGGAACTGCAAAATAAATTACAAAACAGATCACCACAACAAGTAATGGGGTCAGAAATAAATGGTTATTGAAAAACCTGATCATCTATTGTAAAGTAAGTTTAATCAATTTTAATTTATGGTGCTTATATTGGCAGGTGAGTACACTATTCAAACTTATTTGTATGGCATTGGCAAACTCTGGCATCAGATCCAGGACGGATCTTTCAAATAATTTATTCTTTTTCAGTTCTCCCAATGTATTCAATTCATAAGATACCATAGGACTGCCCCATTTTATTTCTTCATTAAATAAAACATAGATATTAGCATTAGATTTCATCATGGTAAACGATGAATATCTGCCCTGATCATTTTCAGATAATTGATTTTTATAAATAACCTGTTTCCAATGAACCTGACCTGAAGGGTGAATATTTACAATCGCCAGATTTTCAAACAAAAAATCAGTTTGTTTTAAAGTTGAGTTAAAGCCAAAAGTACTGCTAAGATCGTTTGTCTCGTATTTTAGATTTTGTTCTGTAACTAAAAGAACACCCCCATCTTTTCTTAGAATTAAATCTTTGATTTCTAAATTTGGAATCCCATATACTTTTTTCTTTTTATCTCCTGTTAAATTACGAATATAAGTATCATCAAAATCGATGCTACTATTTACAGTTGAATCATTAAACTGAGTTCTGAAATATAAAATCCCTTGGGTCTCGGAAGAATTTTTAGAATATAAATTCAATCCAATCAACTGATTGTTAATTTCATCGTAAATATATTTTGAATCAATAAAAGACAAATGATAAGCAGGAATTATCAATTTTTGTGTTTCTTTTTCTTTGATCTTGAAAATTTCAATTTTGTGATCTTCTTTTTTTCTGAATTGATAGTTTAGTTCGGATACAAAATAAATAATACCGCTGTTTGAAATTAATCCACTTATGAGTTCAGATTGTATATCCAAATTGATTTTCTGTGCATGCAATTCATTGGCAGAGAAATGAAAACTCGAATATTCCTGAATTTTTGAATTCTTTTTTAAATAAATAAGCAATCTTTCTTTGTTGTCAGAAATGCTGCTGTAGATTTGATCAGAAAGAATTCCTTTGGGACACTGATACAGAAGTGTATCTTTTTTTACCTGGAGAGTTGAGCTAAATTGTATATATCTCAATTGGCCTTGATTCCATTTGTTTCCCGTGCAAATTAAATGTAACTCATCTCCTTTGTAGAAAAAATATAAGGTTTCAGTCAATTGAAAATTTGTTTTGAATTCTCTTTTTTGAATAATTTGTAAGGAATCATTAAATTTTATCAAAGCAAATGCATTGAATTTTTCCTTCAATAGAAAATGAGTAGAGTGGTTTCCTGCTAATTTGTAAACGGATTCCTTGTGGAAATCAATAGGAGGGGAACTTACAAGTGATTGTGCAAGTGATAGGTTGAAAATGAAAAGAAAAATTAAAATTAACAACTCAATTTTTTTTGAGAATAGTGATTCAAACTACAATTTACTAACTTTGCGTAAAATTACTAAATACAAACGGATTATGAAAATTCATTCTATCCTGCTCTTTATTTGGATTGGATTATTTTCCTGCCAAAATTCAAATCAGGAAAAAGTTAAGAAATATAATATCGCTGAGATTGATAAATTGACAGAAGAGATTCTTAAGTCTCCCAAAAATGCTTCTTTATACTTGAATCGGTCTTTACTTTTCTCTGAACATAAATTATACAAGGAAGCTGAGTTGGATGCTGAAAAGGCGATGTTGTTGGATTCTACCAATCTGGATCACTACAGGGTTTTAGCTGATGCTTATTTTGATAATAATCATTCTAATGCAGCCATCAAGACGATTCAAAAAGCCATTGGAAGATATCCTGAAGAGAAAGGCTTTTATTTGAATTTAGCAGAAATGCAAATGATTGTGGAGCAATATCAGGAATCTGCTATTACTATAGAAATGCTTTTAAAGAAGTTACCCGAGGATCCTGAAGGAAATTTTCTTAAGGCTCAACTGCTAAAAATTACTGGCGATACAACCCAATCTATTGATTTATTTAAAAAAATTATAGCTTTGGATGCAGACCATATTCAGTCTTATATGGAATTGGCTCTCTATTACAATAAAAAAGGTGACCCACTTGTATTAGATTATTTGAAAAATGTTCTTAGAATAGATTCAACATATCAGCCCGCTTTATTAACGAGAGCTCAGTTTTATCATTTTAAATATCAATATCAACAAGCTATTGAAGCTTACCAAGAAGCAATTATAAAGCAACCTCAAAATGCTGATATAAATTATAATTTTGCATTGATGTACCTGGAAAAAGGAGAGGAGGAGCTAAAGAAAAATGCAAAAGTTGAAGCTGTTAAGTCTTTTGAAAGTGCTTTTAATTATTTTACCAATGCAACAAAATTTGATGTTCAGTTCGCTGACGCTTTCTATTATCAAGGTTTGGCTGCTTTAAAAATAAACAAGAAGCCACAGGCTAAGATAGCCTTTGAGAATGCGCTGAGATTACAATCTAATTTATTTACGATTACGCCGGATAGAATAGAGCAAGAGTTGGAAAAGCTGCAATAAAAAAAGCCACAAATACTTGTGGCTTTTTTTTATATTAAGATTTATAATTAATCGTTTTGTTCTTGTAATTTAACTGATTCTCTGTGAATCGCTTTCAACACAACTGCACGACGAACTACGGAAGGTTTTTCGAAATTTTTGCGTCTTCTTACTTCTTTCATAAGTTGCGTGTCTTTAACCTTTTTCTTGTAGCGACTTAAAGCTCTGTCGATTGTTTCAGATTCTTTTACATTGATAACCAGCATAAATACTCCTTGTTTTTTTTAAAATGATAAAAATGTTGAAAAATTTGTTTTGAAGAAGCACAAATATAAGACCTAATATTATATAATTAAAATAAAATTCATCTTTTTTTACTAAGCTAGAATTACATGAATACTTATCTTTGTCAAAAAAAATATATGTCTTTACAAATATATAATTCACTCTCTCGTAATGTTGAAGAATTTAAACCTATTGATCCCAAGGGAATATCTGTAGGAATGTATGTTTGCGGACCCACCGTATACAATGAAGTGCATCTTGGAAATTGCCGCACATTTGTTTCATTTGACATCATTTACAGGTATCTGCTTTTTAAGGGTTATAAAGTAAGATATGTTCGAAATATCACTGACGTTGGTCATTTGGAAGGTGATGTTGATTCCGGAGCTGAAAGCAAGATTGATCAAAGAGCCAGGTTAGAACAGCTTGAACCCATGGAAATTGTGCAAAAATATACCAATTTGTTTCATGAAGTGATGTCACAGCTAAATACCTTATCACCCAGTATTGAGCCCACAGCCACCGGACACATTGTTGAACAAATAGAAATGGTGAAAAAAATAATTGAGAATGGATATGCCTATGAGAAAAATGGTTCTGTATATTTTAATACCAAAAAATTAATAGAAGAACAAAAAGGATATGGTCAATTGTCCGGTAAACAAACAGAAGATTTATTGCAGGAATCAAGAGATAATTTAAAAAATCAAGGTGAAAAAAACCACCCAACAGATTTCGCAATTTGGGTAAAAGCCTCTCCTTCGCACATTATGAGATGGCCTTCACCCTGGGGTGAAGGATTTCCCGGATGGCATCTGGAATGTTCAGCTATGAGTACCAAATATCTGGGTGATACTTTTGATATACATGGTGGAGGAATGGATTTGCAGTTTCCTCATCATGAGAATGAAATAGCACAGAATTGGGGCGCTTGTTCTTGTAAACCCGTTCACTACTGGATTCATGGAAATATGTTGGTGTTGAATGGTAAAAAAATGTCTAAAAGTGATGGAAATTATATCATGCCAAGAGAATTGTTCTCTGGTACAAGTCCATTATTGTCAAAGGCTTATAGCCCAATGACTCTTCGTTTTTTTATGTTGCAGGCACATTACCGATCAACCCTGAATATTACGGAGGAAGCCCTGCAGGCTGCTGAAAAAGGTCTTTCTCGTTTGAGAGAAGCTATGCTTCAT
>CAZNNX010000063.1:15287-16750 GCA_964574485.1 uncultured Saprospiraceae bacterium
TGAAGAGGTGAGAGTTCACGAAATAGATACTACCAATTTTGAGTTTGATGCACATATAAACGAACTTTTACAAAAAGCCTTCGAAGAATTGGATAATGATTTCAATACGGCTAACGCTCTGGCTCATATTTTTGGATTGGTTTCGGAAATAAATAAAATGAAATCAGGTTTGATTGAATGGGCAAGTGTAAGTACAAGCACGCTTATAAATTTGAAAAAAAATATGAAATCTTTGGTTTATGATATTCTTGGTTTGCAAATTGAATCTGATTCAAGTCAGCATAAAGACGTTGTATCTGGATTGATGGATTTGATTTTAGATTTTAGAAGGCAAGCCCGGGAGGAAAAAAATTGGGTAAAAAGTGATGAAATCAGAATAAAACTCGAAAGTTTGGGAATAACTGTTAAAGATTCTAAAGAAAAAACGGAATGGGTACAGAAATAGAAACTAATGAACTCAAATTCAATTCGCTTAAAGAATTTTATCCTTATTATTTGGGAGAACATAAGAATAAGTTGAGCCGACGCCTTCATTTTATAGGAACCTTGGGTTTTATATGCACTATTTTATTTGCTACAGGTACTGGAAAATACAGCTTTCTTTTAATGGGGCCGATTCTGGGGTATGGATTTGCATGGGTAGGTCATTATTTTTTTGAAAAAAATAAACCGGCAACCTTTAAGTTTCCTTTGTATAGTTTGGCTTCCGATTTTATAATGTTTTATGAAATATTAACTGGAAGAATAAAATTTTAAATCAAGTAGAGATAAAAAACTTGAATATTGATATCATTTCGATTTTTAATATAAAATTTATTTAAGTTTTGTTAACTATTTGATAGTGTTTCTATATTTTAGCGACTGTAAAAGTTAGTTGAGTCAAAGATAATTACGCACATTTATTAACCAACTAACCATTTCCCAATGAAATCTTTTTTAAGAATTTCAATTTTATTGTTTTGGCTTCATGTGCAAAGCCTTGACATTTCAGCGCAAGCGTACTGTAATAATCCTTTGGGTAGTTTATCCCCAAATTTAACCTGGCAGTACATTTCACATTCTACGCTAGGATATTACACTTTTAATGCTGTGGCTGGGTGTACCTATCAGTTTACTTATTGTAATACGATTGCCCCTTCAGCTTCTTATGGAGGTGATCCCTATCTTACAATTTCTACCTTACCAACAAGTGGAAATTTAACTCAGAATGATGACTTTTGTGGTTTGGGTTCTAATTTAAGTTGGACTGCACCCTCTACCGGTACATTTTATATCAACGTAGGGAATTGTTGTTCTTCACAATGTGGGGCAACTAATTTCCGAAATTTAGGTTATATATCAACAAATTGTGCGGGTGGAACTCCTAGTCCTACTGGGATTACTGCTTCTACCTCAACAGTTTGTAATGGTAGTTCCGCTACTTTAACTGTTCAAGGTGGTTCAGGTACAACCTATTGGTTCAC
>CAZNNX010000064.1:0-12211 GCA_964574485.1 uncultured Saprospiraceae bacterium
AAGCCATTGTCTGGCGAAATTCAGACAACCTCGAAAAAATTTCTGCCAAGTATAAAATTAAGGAAGGATTACTGAAAAAGTATAACGAAATCAGTGCAACGAATAAGTTGAGTGAAGGCATTTTGTTTTACTTACAAGAAAAAAATAAGGCATATACCGGCTCTAAAAAATTTCATTACGTTTTACCAGGACAAGATTTGTATGCAATAGCGCAACAATATGGGGTAAAAATTAATTATTTAATACGTTTGAATAAGTTGTATGAGCATGACAGACCAAGCGCCGGAGTGAAAATAATTTTAAAAAAACAGGTGAAATAGAAATGAATAGCACAACATTTATCTAATTTTGCGAAAAATACTACGTATGGAAAATAATTTTATGACAATTGATAGTACAGAGGAAATCAAGCTAATCAGAGAATCTGCTAAAAATTTTGCAGAAAAAAACATCAGACCTTATTTGATGGATTGGGATGAATCTCAGTATTTTCCCAAGGATTTGTTCCAGAAAATGGGAGAGCAAGGCTTTATGGGAGTGGTTGTGCCTGAAGAATATGGCGGTACTGGGTTGAATTACCAGGCCTATATTACCATAATTGAAGAAATTGCAAAGGTTTGTAGTTCTATTGGATTGTCCTTAGCTGCACACAATTCACTTGGAACCAATCATATTTATATGTTCGGTTCTGAAGAGCAAAAAATGAAATATTTACCCAAATTAGCTTCAGGTGAGCATCTTGCATTTTGGGGACTTACAGAAGCCAATACCGGCTCTGATGCCATGAGAATGAAATGCGTAGCTCAGAAAGATGGAGATTATTATATTATAAATGGCACAAAAAACTGGATTACACATGGAATTAGCGGAGATGTAGGTGTTGTTTTGGTGAGAACAGGTGATTTGCTAGATAGCCACGGTATTAGTGCATTTATCATCGAAAGAGGTATGGAAGGTTTTAGTGCAGGAAAAAAAGAAAATAAATTAGGTATGCGTGCTTCAGAAACTGCTGAGCTTATCTTTACTAATTGCAGAGTTCACAAGAGTCAACTTTTAGGTAAGGAAGGGGAAGGTTTTATTCAGGCTATGAAAATTCTCGACGGAGGTAGAATTTCAATCGCTGCTCTATCTTTAGGTATAGCCAAAGGTTCATACGATGCTTCCGTAAAATATGCCAAAGAAAGGGAACAGTTTGGGCAGCCCATCGCCAATTTTCAGGCTATTGCTTTCAAATTGGCCGACATGGCTACAGAAATTGAAGCAGCAGAGCTCCTTACCCGTAAAGCCGGTGCATTGAAAGATGCACATCTCCCAGTTACCAAAGTTTCAGCCATGGCCAAATACTATGCATCAGAAGTTTGTGTTAAAGCTGCGACTGAAGGTATTCAAATTCACGGAGGTTACGGTTATACAAAAGATTTTCCAGTAGAAAAATTCTTCAGAGATTCCAAATTGTGTACCATAGGGGAAGGAACATCAGAAATTCAGAAACTTGTTATTTCAAGGAATATTATTAAAGAATCTTAAAATACCTGGGTCCTAATTATTTAGGACCTTTTTTTTATGAAAGATATATTGCAACAAATCAGAGAAAAAACGCTACAATTTTGGGAAAAAGAATATCCTTCCTTTCTTCCTGAACAAAAAATGAAGTATTGGGAAGATATTCTAGAACTTTCATTTGCCGAGCAAAAAAGAAATCAGGAACCCATTTTCTCTCCCTTCAATGCAGAATGGTTGGCAGCTAATCTCGAAAATGAACCCAATTTGATTTTTATAATTGAAACCCTTTTTCTGGAAAAATGGAAAGATCTTAGCTTTGAAAAATTTAAGGAAAATACTCTACAAGATCCATCAATAGATTAGTTAATAATCATATCCAATTCCTGCCTGTATGATGGGACTAAAACCTAGGTTGGGATGATATTGAAATCCTAGATTTGTCTTGAAGAATACTTGTCCCATCACCTGATATCTGTATCCCAAGTAGGGATGTACCAACGGAATAACTTGAACACCCTGAGCTAACGAAAAACCAAAATTCAATCTTCCCCCAATCCCTGCCTCCAAATAATGGCCTCTTTTACCATAGCAATATTCCAGATCCAAAGGTAAAGTAAGCGTAACGAGCTTACCAAAAAAATTATTCATATATCCTACTCCAATGCCTGTTTTGAAATCTAAATAGGAATTTTTCTTCTGTGAAAAGGTATAGTAGTGGCTGAGTTGAATAAAAGTATTGCTCGACTTGCCTAGGCCAATTGTGCTGTACAGTTCGATAGCAAAAAATTTCTCCGGATGAAATTTTACCTTTTTGGAAGGATCAATCTCCTGTGCATTCATATAGGACAGTAAAAAAACTGTAAAGCAAATTAAGAACACTAATTTTATATTACTTTTGTTTAGCAACATCAATTTTAAACCTTTGATTAATCAAACAATCTAAGCCAATATAGGTTTTATTACAGGGAAGCTATATGATGCAACATAAAAAAACATTTTATTTATTTTTTTTATCTCTTCTCGGATTTTCTTTTCCCGGAATCACGCAGTCTTCTTTTCAAAGCAATTGGATAAGACATTTCGGTAACAATGGCTATGATCATTTGAGCGTTACAGAACTTGATGATGAAAATTCCATGTATTTAGCTGGTTTTTTCTATGATTCTTTAGAACAATTATCAGCCAAAGGGGCGTCGGATATTTATCTGAGAAAAGTAGACAGTTTGGGGAATACAGTCTGGTTGTTAGGTATGGGAGGTAATGCCGATGATCGGGTGCTGGATATGTTTTTTGATACTTACCAACAAAGGATTTTATTGACCGGTTATTTTTCAGATTCCATTTTATTTCAGGGCCAGACAATATATGCGCATGCTTTTGAAGATGTGTTCCTTATAAGTTTAGATAAAGAGGGAAACCTGCAGTGGTTGCGATCATTTGAAGGCAATGGATCTGAAGCTGCTAATACTATATCTTCAAATCAAAGGGGTGATATTGTTATTGGAGGGTATTATGATGAGCAAATTATTTTAGGGACAGATACCCTCGATGATACTGGTCTGCGGTCTACTTTCCTCAGTTTACTGGACTCTGCCGGACAAGTAATCAAATCCTTTTCAATACTTGGTAATTCTGTTGATGAGCCAAAATCGGTAATCTATGATATACACGGAAGTATATATTGCACCGGATATTTTAGGGATACAATTCAGATGGCAGATTCAACTTTATGTGCTTCGGGGCTTCATGATGTTTTTTTAGGATGTTTCGATCAAAATCTGAACCTGAAATGGGTAAATAAAATTCATAGTATTCATCAAGATCGTTCCTCGGATATTGAATGGATGCCTATGGCTCAGAAAATAGTGCTAAGCGGTGATTTTATGGGTGTGCTCCAGATAGGAGATACCAGTCTGGTATCAAATATAGATGAGCAAGTTTATATTGCCATATTTGATACTACAGGTCAATTGGATTTTGCCTTTCAATTTGGATCTCTCTATGCAGAAACAAGTCATGATATTTGTGTAGATCATCTCGATAGAATTTATTGCGTTGGAACCTTCGATAGTGTCATTGTTTTTGGGCAGGATACTTTTATTGCCAAACATTATAATGCCCCGACAGATTTTTATTGTTTTCAGTTTGATAAAGAAGGAAATTTATTAAGAGGATTAAGTGGAGGTGGACTTTTGAATGATTTTGGATTTTACGTAAATGTAACTCATTCTGGAAAATTGTATTTGTCAGGTTTGTTTAATCAGCACCTGTATCTTTTTACAGATAGCCTAAGTTCCTTTGGGAATTACGATGTATTTTTGGTAGAACTAAACCCGGATTATTTTCTGAGCACTGAAAGTTTTCAAAAGGATACTTATTTGAAAGTTTTTCCAAATCCTTCGCATTATAGTATCCAAGTAGAAATGCCCTCCTTAGATCTTCCATTTTCTTATCAAATTTATACCTGGGAAGGAAAATTATACAAGAATTCAATTTCCTGTCAGAATATGATTTTGGTGAATGATTTGCCCATGGGAAAATATATTCTTTTGATTCAAAACCAGAATTTTACGTATAAATCCAAGTTAATTATTCATGAGTGATATTCAAATTCCATTTTTTGAGGAAGTTCATAAATTGGTACCACTGATTCCAAAGGGGCGGGTAACAACCTATGGTGCCATTGCAGAAGCCTTGGGAAAGCCAGGAGCTGCCCGACAGGTTGGATATGCAATGAATCATTGTCCTAAGGATTTACCTGCCCATCGTGTAGTGAATCGAAAAGGAGTTTTAACGGGCAAACATCATTTTGGTGGGGAAAATATGGCGGAACGACTTAAGGCAGAGGGAATTAGTGTTGAAAATGATCAAATTCTTCATTTTGCCGATTTATTTTGGCATCCTTTAACTGAAATAAATCCATAAGATAAATCAGAATAAAAGAGACTGTTCCAACAACTATACTTACTCTCAAAGAAACTAATGGTACCTGAGTAGTTAAAGAGAATTCCGTAAGGTGATTGACAACAAAAAATAGAATCAAGAAGATGTAAAATATCTTTTTTTGGAAATTATAAAAAAAGTATGCGAACAATATTAATGGAAATAAAAAGGAAAAGAGGATACGATCATTTCGGTAATACCAAAGCGAAGGGAAGATCAATAGTAGTATCATACTACCAAGCAATACTACTGATAATAAACTGTATTTTTTCTTGTTTTTATAATATTCAAAAATTCCACCCAATATAAAAAACCAATACAAATCAAAAACACGGTACAGTTGCTTAAGATAGTTAACTAAGTGTAAAACACTCATTTTTTGATCCGAACGTGCAAAATGCCACCAATCTAAAATGCCTTTACCTGTCAGATTTTGTATTAGCAAATTCATACTTAAAATAGTAATTGAAAAAATACTTAACAAGGTAATTGTTGATACAAATTCCTTTCGGCTGATCAAGAAAATCAAAAGATAGAATAATCCTAAAATGGCTGATTCTTTACTAAAAAAAACAAAACCAAAATATATTGGCACGAGGTAGTAATACTGTTTATTATTCGTTTGCATCATTTTTTGAATGAGTAAAATACCACAAGCAGTTAGTGCCCAACAGAAGCTGTCAGTCATAATCGCCACACCATATTTTATAAAAACGGGTAATCCAAAGGGTAAAGCCAATAGAAGGAAATAATCTTGAATTCCGTAGGGATGAATTTGAAAATTTCCCGAAATTCTTAGCAGTACTATTGAAAATAAAATCAATGAAAAAAGAGATTGAAAGTAAAAACTAAAATGAAAATTCTTTGTGATAAAATACGCGATTGTTGAGAGTACAATTGATATGGGTTTTGTCAACCTGAGCATATCGTCTTCTACATCTTTATTATCAAAAATAATCTGTATCGCATTGATGTAACCTGCACTATCATACTGTATAAATGAATCTTGGTATAAAATACACAAGAGAAAAACTAAGATGAAAAACAAGAGAAAGTAAATAGCTTTTGTAAGCATTGAAAAATGGTTTGGATAATCTAATATAGTAAAGCTTTTCTATTTATTAAATTAGATGCATTTTTGTAACTTTGCATTATGGGACGTATAATTGGAATTGATTATGGGACTGTTAAAACCGGTCTTGCCGTGACAGATGAAAATCAGATCATTGCCTCTCCATTATGCACTGTTTCAACCACTGAATTGAAGCAGTATTTATTTGATTATATAGTAAAAGAAAGTGTAGAATCTATCGTAATTGGACAGACATTTCAAAAAGATGGCACTTCAGTTCCACATGAAGAAAAAATTAAAGAGTTGATTTTAGCAATTGAAAATAAGTTTTCTCAAATTTCAATCTATCGCCAGGAAGAAGAATTCACTTCTGTCTATGCCAGTGAAATAGTATTTCATACAGTTAAGAAAAAAAACAAAAGGAGAGATAAATCTCTTCTAGATAAAATCAGTGCAACCATTATTTTACAAAATTTTTTAGGACATCATATATGAAATTATCAGTTTATGCTTTTGGGCATCAGATTTTGAGAAAAAAGACTGAACCAGTTAATGAGTGGAACAATGAGTTAGATAAGTTGATTGAAGATATGTGGGAGACTATGTACCATACAAGAGGCATAGGATTAGCTGCGCCTCAAATTGGTCGTTCTACGCGACTTTTTGTAGTTGATACCACTCAGGCAGAGGATGAAGATCAACCTTCATTTAAAGGAATAAAAAAAGTTTTTATTAATCCCCAGATCATTGAAGAAAAAGGAGAGGAATGGTTGTATGAAGAAGGGTGTTTGAGCATTCCTGAAATTAGAGGAAAGGTATCGAGAAAGCCCCAGTTGAAAATCAGATATCAGGATAGAGATCAAAATTTTTTAGAAGAGATTTATGACGATCTGAATGCCAGAGTGATTCAGCATGAATACGATCATTTAGAGGGTATTCTCTTTACGGATCATTTGAGTCATTTGAAAAAACAACTCATAAAAGGTAAATTGGAGAAAATCCGAAAAGGAGATATTTCAACTAAATACAAAATGGTTTTTGCCAAGTAAAATCAGCATATGCGCCTAGCTTTATTTTTTTTATGTATAGTTTATTCTAGTTTTTCTTTTGCACAGAAGAAACCTGTAAAACTGGGTTTGTTGAAATACAATGGGGGAGGTGATTGGTATGCCAATCCTACGGCACTTCCCAATTTGTCCAGATTTTGTAATGAAAAACTGAGAACAAATATAGATCCCGACTATGCTACCATTGATGTAGGCAGTGCTGAGATTTTTGACTATGCCTGGATTCACATGACTGGACATGGCAATGTGGTTTTTAGCAAGTTAGAGGCTGAGAATTTGAGAAGATACCTCCTCTCAGGTGGTTTTTTACATATTGATGACAATTATGGGATGGATCCATTTGTGAGGGTAGCCATGAAATCAGTCTTTCCAGAACTGGATTTTATAGAATTGCCTTTTAATCATCCAATTTACAAGTCAGCTTTTGAATTTAAGCAAGGATTACCTAAAATCCATAAACATGACAATAAGCCTGCTCAAGGTTTTGGGCTGTTTTGGGAAAACAGACTGATTTGTTATTACAGCTACGAAACGGATTTAGGCGATGGTTGGGAGAATCAAGATGTACATAATGACCCTGAAGAAAAAAGAATTGATGCTTTGCGTATGGGTGCTAATCTTGTGAAATTTGCATTTGAAAATTAGTCAAATCAAATGGCAGCTATTTTTTAATTTTAACGTTTTAATTATTATATTTACCAAATTATATTAACTAACATTTAACTTAAACGATACATTATGAAATGTAGAATGATCTTATTGTTTGTTCTTGCAATGCAAACATATGGATTTGCGCAAACTTTAACTACGCAAGAAAAAATATCACAAGTTTATGGATCTCAATTTATTGCAATGAATCCAGAGGTTTACAATTCCTTGGTAAAGCTCCTTGAAGATAGAATAAGTATCATTGAATCTGTACCCACAACAGATGAAAAATATCCTAAATTATCTCAGGTAAATTTGAATAACAAAAACAATTCTACTTTGGTTCATGAGAATGTTTACAATCCAAATACTTTTAATCCACTAAAGTATAATCTAAGTTTTTTTGAAAAAGAAAGAACGTTAATTTACAGAATAGACAACAGTAATTATCTTGTAGTAATTCAACCTCAATAGGTTTAATTTTTTTGTTTTTTAAACAAAGTTTTATGAAAAATTCCAAACATATTTTTTTATTAACATTTTTATTATTTGCGGTGCAATCATTTGTCATTGCTCAGGCTTGTCCTGGTAATATAAATATGCCTGTATCGGGATCATGTACTACTTGTAGTGGTTTTTTCTACGATTCTGGTGGAAGTGGGGGTACTTATTTAAACAACGAAAATAGAACCTACACTATTTGCCCTTCAACACCTGGAGGTCGTGTTCAAATGGTTTTTACCACCTTCAATATAGAAAACAGTTGGGATTTCATGTATGTCTATGATGGAAATAGTACTGCCGCCCCTTCATTGGGAACATATACAGGTACAGTTGGACCCGGCACTGTACAGGCTACCATCGGAAATACTTCAGGTTGTATAACCATCAGATTTACATCTGATGGATCTATTACTTCAACTGGTTGGGCTGCTACTATTTCCTGTGTAACCCCTTGTCAGACAATCAATGCAGTATTTAATAATTCAACTCCTGCTGCTAATGCAAATATTATCAGAATTTGTCAGGGGGGCACAGTTAATTTCAATGGCTCCGGAACATTTTCAAGTTCAGGTGCAGGTGCAACATATACTTGGTCTTTTGGAGATGCTACTTCTGCAGTGGGTACATCAGTTTCAAAAACTTACAACAATGCAGGAGCTTACCAAGTAAATTTAGTAGTTAGAGATCCTAGTGGATGTCAAAGTAACAACAATATTGGTATTACGGTTCAGGTATCAACTACACCAACATTGAACACTGTAGCTACTCCCAATCCTATTTGTCTGGGTCAATCTGCAAATCTGACGGCCAATGTGACTATGAATCCGTTCCCAGCTAATTGTACCCCTCCAGTTGCAGGAACACCCTTTCTTCCTGATGGAACCGGTGTTTCTTATACAACCAGCATTCCTGTGAATTGTTATAATCCTGGTCAGACAGTGACCTCAGCTAATGATATTCAGAACATTTGCCTAAATATGGAACATTCTTATTTAGGTGACCTTGAAATCGTAATTTTATGTCCCAATGGTCAGTCTGTAGTTTTGAAATCATATGCCCAAGGTGGAGCAGGTACTTATTTGGGTTGTCCTTTGGATGATCCTGCTGTAGGACCTGGCACAGGCAGAACTTATTGTTTTACTCCTACGGCAGTCACTCAATTGGTTAACGGACCTACTTCAGCCTGTGGAAATCCAGTTAGCGCTTCAATTAATGCAGGGAATTATGCACCTCTGCAATCATTTGCTGGTTTGATAGGTTGTCCTTTGAACGGAAATTGGACCATTAGGGTAACAGATAATCTAGCTTTGGATAACGGTTATATTTTTAGTTGGGATATAAATTTAGCTGTTCCTGTACCAGGAGCTTCTACCTTTACACCAACAATTGTTACTCAAGGATGGCAAAATGCTACTGGTCTAACAAATACAAGTAACACTACCGCTACTGTGACTCCTGTTGCTACTGGTAGTCAATGTTATAATTACAGAATTACAGATAATCATGGTTGTACATATAATGCAGCTCCACAATGTGTAACTGTAAATGCACTTCCTACTGCAAATATTAGTGGACCAACGGCCAATTGTTCTGGTAATCCTGTAACTCTTACAGCTTCAGGTGGATCATCCTACAGTTGGAGTACAGGATCAACTTCTGCTTCTATTTCTGTAAATCCAACTGTTACGACTACTTATACAGTTACCGTAACCAATGTCAATGGTTGCACAGCTACCACAACAAGAACTGTGGTTCCTTCTTCTTACACTTCAAGTACAACTATTACCAATGCTTCTTGCGGATTAAACAATGGAGTGGTTAGTGCACAGGTGGTTGGTGGTGTAAGCCCATTTACTTATAGTTGGAGCAATGGTGGAAATACCTCATCCATTAATAATTTAGGTGCTGGTACCTACACTGTTACAATTACTGATAATGCCGGTTGTACCTCAACGACATCAGGAATTATTACACAACCTAATTCATTCACAAGTAATCTTTCTCCTACTCAGGTTTTGTGTAATGGACAAACAAATGGTAGTGTGACGCTGACAAATATTGGTGGTTCTGCACCTTATGTTTATAACTGGTCAAACGGAAGAACAACTCAAAACATTACGGGGTTAGCTTCTGGATCTTATACTGTTACTGTGAATGATGCCAATGGTTGTACATCTACAGCTACAGTAAATATTACCCAGCCAGCTGTTTTGTCGGCCAATAATGCTCCTACCCAAATATTGTGTAATGGAGCAGCTACAGGTGCGATCAACTTAACAGTAAGTGGAGGAACAACAACATATAATTATAATTGGTCCAATGGAGCCAATACTGAGGATTTAACAAATATTACCGTAGGTACTTACTCTGTTACTATAACAGATGCCAATGGTTGTTCGACAACAAATTCTGCTACTCTTACACAACCTACTGCACTTCAAACCTCTGTGAATCAAATTACTCCACAAACTTGTAGCAATGGAGGTACTGTTTCCGTTAATATTTCCGGAGGTAGTGCTCCCTATACATACGCTTGGTCTAATGGTGCCAATACTCAAAATATCAGTGGTTTGAATACTGGTAATTATACCCTTTCTATTACAGATGCCAATGGTTGTAGGATTATTAATGGGCCAAATTTTGTATCCAATATTGCTCCTCCTACAGCTACGGTTTCCTCTATTACTACAGTAACATGTAATGGACTTAGTAACGGTAGTGTAAATGTTTCTATTGCAGGAGGTACTCCTGTCTATGTTTATAACTGGTCAAATGGGGCAACAACAGAAGATATTAGTGGTCTTGTTGCTGGATCCTATTCTTTGACAATAACAGATGCACAAGGTTGTGTTTTAAATCTTCTAAACAATATTGTTTCACAACCCGCCTTATTAACAAGTTCAAACACTTCAGTCAATGTTCTTTGTAATGCAGGTAATAATGCCTCTATAGATGTGACTGTAAATGGTGGTACTTCCAATTACAACTATTTGTGGAGTAATGGAGCTACCACGCAAGATTTGAATGCGATTACTGCAGGATCTTATACAGTAACTGTAACTGATGCCAATGGTTGTACCAGCTCCACTGCTGCTGTAATTTCTCAACCAACAGCTTTACAAACTTCAACTTCACAAATAATTCCCCAAACCTGTTCTTATAATGGATCAGTAAATATTACGGTTTCAGGTGGTGTTACAAACTATACATATAACTGGTCGAATGGTGCTAATACACAAAATATTAGTGGATTGAATCCTGGTTCCTATACTGTAACCATTACTGATGCTAATGGTTGTACAATTTCAAATGGACCTAATGCAATCGTAAATATAGCACCTCCAACCGTTACTTTAAATTCTGTTACTAATGTAAGCTGTAATGGTCAATCTAATGGATCTTTGGATATGAATCTTATTGGCGGAACACCACAATATGTATTCAACTGGTCAAATGGAAGAACCACTTTAGATGTAACAGGCTTAGTAGCAGGTAATTACTCATTAACTGTAACAGATAGTTTGGGTTGCGTTTTGAATTTAACTAATCTTGTAGTATCAGAACCGACAGTTTTAACTAGTGCCAATACTTTTATCAATGTATTGTGTAATGGGGGAAATAATGCCTCAATAGACTTAACAGTGAATGGGGGTACAACTAATTATACCTATTTGTGGAATAATGGGGCAACTTCACAAGACTTAAGTTCAATTTTGGCTGGATCCTATACAGTAACAGTTACCGATGCCAATGGTTGTACTTCAAGTTCTTCTGCTGTAATTACTCAACCTACAGCCTTACAAACCTCAACTACTCAAATTATTCCTCAAACTTGTTCTTATGATGGTTCAATTGACATTAATATAAGTGGGGGTGTTAGTACTTATACTTATAATTGGTCGAATGGTGCCAATACACAAAACATAACAGGATTAATTGCTGGTTCTTATACTGTTACTATTACAGATGCCAATGGTTGTACTATTGCTAACGGTCCTAATGCTATTGTGAATATCCCCTCACAGACTGTAACTCTTGACAATATTGGATTAGTAAGTTGTAACGGTCTCTCTGATGGAAGCATAAGCATTAATGTAGCTGGAGGTACGCCTCAATTTAGTTACTTATGGAATAATGGGCAGACCACTCAGGATATATCAGGTTTGCTTGCAGGAAATTATAGCGTGACGGTAACAGATAGCTTAGGTTGTATTGTAGATTTATTGAATCTGACAGTAACTGAGCCAACTAGCTTGACTGCTTCCAATACGCATGTTGATGTTCTGTGTAATGGTGGTAATAACGCATCCATCGATTTAGTTCCAAATGGAGGAACCATTACCTATGGTTATTTATGGTCAAATGGTGCTACAACTGAAGATATTAGTGGTTTAGTAGTTGGAACTTACGACGTTACGATAACGGATGCCAATGGTTGTCAGACCAGTTCAAGTGCAACTGTAACTGAGCCATC
>CAZNNX010000064.1:12221-16282 GCA_964574485.1 uncultured Saprospiraceae bacterium
GCTTTACAAACTTCAACTGCTCAAATTATCGACCAAACATGTACTGTGCTTGGTTCGATTGATATAAATGTGAGTGGTGGAACTTCTGGATATACATTCCTTTGGTCAAATGCTGAAACAACTGAAGATTTAACTGCTGTTGCAGCTGGCAACTATAGTGTTACTATAACTGATGCCAACGGTTGTAATATTTTGAATAGTAGTAACCTTGTTAATTTAGTAGGAGCACCAAATGTAAATGTAAATCTTCAATCCAATATTAGTTGTAATGGCGGTTCAAATGGAGTAATCAATATAACAACTATTGGAGGTACCCAGCCTTATCAATTTCTTTGGTCTAATAACCAAACTACTGAGGATATAAGTGGATTGAATGCAGGAACTAGGTTGTGTAATATCATCAAGTGCAATTACATTGACAGAACCAGCCATATTATCTGCTTCTAGTGCTACTATCAATTTGCAATGTAACAATCTTGCAACTGGAGAAATAAATGTTACAGTTTTAGGTGGTACCAGTCCATACAACTATAGTTGGTCCAATGGAAGCTTAACTCAAAATCTTTCTAATATCAATGCTGGTAATTATGCTGTAAGCATAACTGATGCCAATGGTTGTACAACTTCTTTGAGCAGTATACAAATTACTGAACCTACAGCGATTATTGTGAATAATATTTCTACTATTGATGCATCTTGTGGATTGAACGATGGTTCAATTGGATTAGATGTATCTGGTGGAACAGCTGGTTACAATTATCTCTGGTCAAATGGGGAAACCAATGAAGATATTAATTCTTTAGCTGGTGGTACTTATACTTTGGTGGTAACTGATGCAAATAATTGTACCGTCTCAAGTTCAGCAATTAATTTAAATGCTACACCTGCTGTGAATGTTTCATCTTCATCTACAAATGAGTTGTGTAACACACCTCAGTCAGGAACAGCAAGTGTTTCTGTAAATACTGGAACTGGGCCATATATTTATACATGGAGTAATGGACAGACAAGTTCAAATCTTTCAAATTTATCTTCTGGTACATATTTAGTAACAGTTACGGATGCAGACAATTGTACAGCTACATCTTCCACTTCAGTTTCAACTCCTTTTCAACCCAATAACCAAGCTTTTGTTTCTCCTTCCAATGCTGTAGATACTACAGTAAGTTGGGGCGATGTAATTACATTGGTTGGAAATAATGATCAAAGTGCTCAGGGTGTAACTTATAGTTGGACATTTAACGGACCATCAGCAGTTAATTTTTCAAATCAAACAGGTATTTCAACAAATATAAATCCTGATGAAGATGGAATTTATCAATTTATATTAACTTCTACTTCAGCAGATGGATGTATTAGTGTTGATACTGTGTTTATTACAGTTGAAGCAACTGATCCAATGATTCCAACTGCCTTTTCACCTAATAGTGATGGTATCAATGAAATATTTGAAGTAATGAATCTGGATAAACAATTTTTAACAGAATTTACTGTTTATGATCGTTGGGGGCAAAAGGTATTTGATGACAAAGACAAAGGCTTTTGGGATGGTACCTTCAATTCTGTTCTACAACCGAGAGATGTATATATGTATGTAATCAGTTGGAAAAATGCCTCCGGTGATGTTGATATTATAAAACGAGGGCAGGTTACATTAATGAGATAATTAATTGTTAAATGTGAGTTAGATTTTTCTAACTCACATTTATATTTTTATATAATTTACTATTTTTGAGAGTATTACTTTTAAAACCTAACTAATTATGCAAATACAAAAACTTCAGTGGAGTTTTTTATTGTTTTTTGTTTTTACAATATCAAACTTATTCGGACAAAGTAAAGATCCATTTATTCCCTATGTAAATGATGCTGGTCAGTTAATTCATTCCAGGCCAACTGATGGACAACCATTACCAGAAAATTTACTAATGGCTTGTCCTTCTACGAATAATTTGCAAACACCGCTGAATCAGAATAATGGTCAAAGAGGAATCATGTTTGATATTGTTGCTTTATCTAACATTACAATCAATTGCTTTGAAACGAATCTTGATGCAGGTACTACTCCCATTGCAATTTACTATAAAGTTGGCACTCATGTTGGTTTTCAGAATAATGCGGCAGCCTGGACTTTATTGGGAACTGCACCCTCTGTCACATCCTTGGGAAATAATGTAAATACCCCAATCCCTTTAAATATTAATATCCCTGTAACAGCCCAATGCACTGTTGCATTTTATATCACAAGAACGCAAGGTACGGGACCAATCATTAACTATACCAATGGCACGGCTACAGGTGCATTACTTTCTGCTGATGCCAATATGAGAATTTTGCAGGGCACTGGAAAAGATTACCCTTTTGGAGCTAGTTTTCAACCAAGAAATTTTAATGGTAGAGTTTTTTATACAACTAATGGTCCTGGTGGAGGCCCTGGAAATGTAAATGGTCCCACTGCAGTATGTGCAGGTTCTTCGAATACTTATACTTTAAGTACTACAGGTTGGACTGGCTATAACTGGACTGTACCAGCAGGTACAACCATCGTATCAGGTCAAAATACAGGATCCATTACGGTATTATCTGGTCCAAACTCAGGGAATGTTTGTGTTACTCCTTCCGGTCCTTGTGGTCCAGCTCCCCAGGTTTGCTTACCTGTTTCACAAGCACCCAATCCTAGTTCTACCATTACTCAAACGAATGTTGCTTGTTTCGGAGGAAATACTGGATCTGCTACCATCAATCCAAGTCCTGCGGGTGCATACACCTACCAGTGGAGCCCTTCTGGGGGTAATGGTCAAACTGCCAATGGTTTAACAGCCGGAGTTTACACTGTTACTGCAACGAATAGTGGTAATTGTAGGACCATACAAACCGTGACTATAACGCAACCTCCTACTGGAGTTTCGACAAGCTCATTACCCACAAATGTTCTATGTAATGGCCAAACTAATGGTTCCATATCCTTAACTGTGAACGGAGCGGTAAACCCAATCGG
Source organism: uncultured Saprospiraceae bacterium (assembly GCA_964574485.1). GTDB lineage: Bacteria > Bacteroidota > Bacteroidia > Chitinophagales > Saprospiraceae > Saprospira. Next base: position 15,220 of record CAZNNX010000064.1, read on the forward strand.
ATATAGTTGGAGTAATGGAGCGATTACGCAAAATTTATCTAACATAGCTGCAGGAACATATACAGTGACCGTTACTGATGGAAGTGGTTGTACATCAACGAGAACAACAACTGTTTCTCAACCTTCAGTTCTAAGTTCTACAGTAAATCCTATCAATATTGGTTGTAATGGTTCTTTTTCAGGAGCTATAGATTTAACACCCTCAGGAGGAACAACGGGTTACACCTATTTGTGGAATACCGGTAGTGGTAGCCAAGATTTAGGTTCCCTTGGAGCTGGTACATACAGCGTAACTGTTACAGATGCCAATGGCTGTACTACCAGTAATGCGGTTACCCTTACACAGCCAGCAGCATTAACGACAAGTACTACTCAAGTTATACCTCAAACTTGTTCTTACAATGGATCAGTAAATATTAATGTATCAGGTGGTGTAACGAACTACACTTACAATTGGTCAAATGGTGCCAACACTCAAAATATTAGTGGTTTGAATCCAGGTACATATACTGTAACCATCACTGATGCCAATGGATGTACTATATCAAATGGTCCGAATAATGTCATTAATATTGCCCCGCCTACCATTACATTAAATTCGATCACAAATGTAACCTGTAATGGTCTTTTGGATGGCTCAGTTAGTATTAATACACAGGGTGGTACCCCTCAGTATTTGTATCAATGGAGTAATGGTGCCACGACTCAAAACATAACTGGAATTGCAGCAGGTTCCTACAATGTAACCGTAACAGATAGCTTGGGCTGTATTTTAAATTTATCAGCTCTGAATGTTACACAACCCAATCAATTAGTAGCTGTAGATGCGGTTACTGACCTGAGATGTTTTAATGATAGCTCCGGTGTTATGAATGTAAATCCATCTGGAGGTACTTCACCTTATAACTATTTATGGAATGTAGGGCTTACAGCACAAAATTTAACATCAGCTTCTGCAGGTGCCTATCAAGTTACAATAACAGATGCTAACGGTTGTATTACTACAGTATCTGATACTATCAATCAACCTACTTTACTGCAGACATCAACAGCATTAGTAATT
>CAZNNX010000065.1:0-16234 GCA_964574485.1 uncultured Saprospiraceae bacterium
CCTTAGTTTATGGTTCTGTCATGGCATCCTTTTGTGTAGAGGATTTCGGTCCAACTAAACTTACGCAAATATCACATGCAGATGTTTATAACAGAACTTTAGAGTTTCTAAGTATGATGGAAGTCTCTTTAGAAGAAATAAGATAATTTTAAACATAAAAAAGGGGGCGAATGCCCCCTTTTTTATTTACCAATCGTTCATCCTGTAGCTTAGATTCCATCTAAGTCCGGCAGAAATATATAAACTTTGATTTGACATACTTGTTATACCAAATTTTTCATCTCTGTACATAGCTAAAAGATCTAAACTTAAGTTGTGTTTAATCATGTAAGATGCCATAAACTGGAAAATCAACAATTGGGTTTTTACCCCTTGTGTTGTCTGGTTTCCGAACTCTTTTTCTATGGTTCTGTAAGACAAATGAATATTCTTACCCCAGTTGGAATCTAAAGTATCTGAGCCATATTGAGCAAAATTAATCTGGGCTCTGAAAAAAAGTTGAGGAAGCGGTTGATACTTAACAATCCCAATAGCTTCGATAAAATTAGCTCCCAAAGGGTGTGCCAACGGTTGATTGTAATGCGTATAATTTGCTGTACTATCTCTGAAAGCATAGGTGTACGGTCTTACTGTATTAAATTCCGTTTGCAAGTCTAATCCTTTTATTCCAAATACCTGAACATACTTCAGGCCGATTTGATATCCTTGTTTATTTGCCCACCAACCTGATTCTGCAGAACCTGGTTTGGCAAAAACTCTATTTAAAACAAATTCATCAATTACTACCTGTCCATATAAGGAGAATCGCTTCAAAAAATCATACCTAAAATTAAACCCAAGAATCACATTATCAGGACTTCCCACCATTTGTTCAATGGTTCGATAAAGTATCAAAGGATTCAAGTATTGAAATTCTATTCCGTTGGATCTTGAAAAAATTACAGATTCAAACAGACCGACATTCAGGTTTTTCAGGATATTAATGCTAAGGTGATGCGCGGCCATATATTTTTTGGGATATATCTGATTCGCTGTATTTGGATGATCCTGTGTTAATTCGGCAAAAATATTCTGATAATTTAGCTTCCAAATTTTGGTATTCAATTTTAAATAAAAGTAATTGTTAGAAAAATCAGAAAGCAATAAAGACCGATGTCCGTCCCCTATGAAATGTCTGCCATGTCCAAACTGTACTCCAATAAACTTATTGATTTGAAACCCTACATACCCTTGAGACATCAAGTAATCAAAACCATCTTGTTTTGCAGGTGTAAATCTACTATCATAAGGTTTATAAAAACCTGCTCCCGGCACGGCTGTTTCAGCAATAATTCTGTTCGTAATATAGGTAGGAAAACTAGCTTGTGTCTCAATTATATCTGTATAAAAATAGACTTTATCCGCTATGTTTCCCCGAATCTGAACCCCTCTCCTGTTAAAAAAAGTAAAGTTAAAATCTCCATTATACCTCTCTACGCCTGCCTGTATGTCCAATAATGGATTTACATTGAAGTAAAAATGTTTTGTTCTTGTTTCAAAGAAATGGGCTGGGGTTCGGTAAAAAAACTTAAGTATACTTTTTTTGCTTTTTAATAAACTGTCATTGTCATTATTGTCATGAAAAATATAGAGACTATCATCAGAAATTCTGAGGGAATTTTCTTTCAGGTATGCAAGATATTCAACAATATCCTTTCTATTATAAGCATGAACAGCACTATGTATTTTACCAAAATCACTATTTAAAATCATCATTCTATCAACTGCATTTTGATTGAGGTCTCCTATCGTAATGAGTGTAGAACTTTGAGCCATTGAGGTATGCAAAAAGCTAAAACAAAAGAAAATTGCTGTTAGAATAATTGTTCGCATTTACTTGGAATTTAATAAACTTGAATTCACAAACTCTAAGATTTCAATCTCATTGTTTTTAATTTCATCATACTGAATGTTGATTGAATCTCCTTCCTGTGTTAAAGGAACCCATTTACTCAAGGAAGAAGTTGATACAAAAATTTTATCCTGCATCCCCTCTAACATTAAATAATAATATGTATTACCTCCAGAAATGTCCATAGAAATCCTACTAACTTTTCCACTCAACTTCAACATCTTATCCTTACTATGAACTATGGATGTATTGCCATTTTTACCAAAAGCTTCCTTGTACTTTCTCAAAGTCTCTTTTAAATCATCTCCGACGCCAACAATAGAATAATCCTGAACAGATACCATGGCTATCATTTTTATCAGACCAGCTTGATCTTTCAAAGACATTACATAAGTGGGAATGCCCGCTATATTATACATGATTGGAAAAGAACTTTGATATCCTTTTTCCTGAACTTTTCCCATAGCAGATTGCATAGCAGCGCTTTCTGTTGCTCCGGGCTGACGATATAGCGTTGCTTCTTTGGTTCTTGTATCGACCAACATAAACCCTATAGTACTTTCATCTCCCCCAACTGAAGTGATCCCTGTATACCAATAAGATCTGTTATCATGTCCATATACAAGAGACATTCCCTCTGTATGGCTTAATTTATCGCGATTGGAGAAATTCCAAAATCCATGCACATATTCTCCCCAATACTCTATCTGTCTCTCTATGAAAGTCTCAGGCTGAATACGATCTACCCAACTGGGTGCATCTTTTTCCGTATATTTTTTAATTTCTCCTGTACTTGCATTGACAACAGCTATAGCATAGGCATTATTCCCGGAAAAACCAATGTCATGTTTAAATAAGGTAACAACCCAAAAAGGATTACCCTCGTCGTCAATTTCAAAAGTATAATCGACCATTCCCACATTTGCAAATCCATTAAAGTATAGGTGTCTGGGAAGGTAATCATTAAACCAAGCCCCCATTTGATAACGAATCTTAACAGGTTTACCATTTACCTGTCTTACTAATTTAACATCTCTTTCATTTGTAGCTGAAACCATGATATATCCATGAGTACCCCCTTTATTTCCAAACCATTTAAAAAAGCCTGAGTGTTCCAGTGGTGCGATCCAATACAATTGATCCTTTACCTTTTGTATTCTAAATTCACCCATGTCTACCTGTGAACCAAGTGCAGGTTCTTCTCCAATTACCTTATCCCCCAATCTGTAGGCAACATCCTGGTCTACAATTCTTATTTTATCAGAGGCAACAGGGGCCACATCTTCCGTAAAACTTTTACCTTCTTTCACTTCACCCAATAACTTTCTATAATCCTCTGCACGAAACAACTCCATACTGGCAATATTCATTACAACCAGGTAAAGAAATGAAATTACTGCAGTTAACAAGGCAATACCAAAAACCAAAGATTTTTGACCCTTTACCACTTTCACTTCCAACAGTGTTATGATGATAGAAATAAAAAGTATTTCAGTGGGTAATCCCTGAAACCATGGACTTAATACAGGTAAGGTTAAATAAAGATATAGTGGGGCAACGATCAGAATTAGAAAAAGATAAATAAAAAGTTTACCCATTCTGATCCATTTCAAAGTATCCATAATTTTTTTATTTGTGTTTGCATAAATATATTCCTTTTTATGGTCTCCTGCAACCTTTTTTACAGCAGTAGGAGCCCTCTCTCCTTTAGGAAAGAAAAAACAGTCGCTTTTTTAAACTCATTAAAATCCAAATCAAGTTCTTTCTCAAAATCTCGCTCCCAATCTGATAATTCTATCTTATTGAATTGCTGCAAGATTAAATGCTCAATCTTACTATACAACCAATGTCCCAGGTTAACACCCATCTGCAACTCAACTATATCCTGATTTTCATAAAAATGTAAACAAACTAATATTTCCCCCTCTTCTTCAATTTCATATAAATCAGGCATATTCCCCATCCAAAAAAGTCGTTGATTCAGTTTTTCCTTTGTCTCCTCCTTATCCTGTAACAAATTCCGAATATAATGGGGGGAGATTTTTGTTTTGGGTATTTTAAAATCAAACCAATAGCTTAGGGGTTGTTCAAGGGCATTTTTCATCATATAATTATGTAGAGACCATGACAAGCCCTTGCTGTACTTTTCGTGTTCTGCCCCATTAGGATCTTTGTGGTACCTGTCATTATCAGCAAATCCTTCAAAAACGGGCCCATCGTCCAGCACTTTAAAAGCTGAAGGATTTTTGCCAACCGGACTATGTGCTGTCATGGCAAATTGATGCCAAAACGCGGAGTGAATTAAATTTTCCTCAAACATCTGACGAACCACTTCCATTGCATCAATTGTTTCCTGATCGGTTTGTGTTGGAAAGCCATACATCAAATAGGCATGAACCATTATTCCATTTTCCTGAAATGCTTGTGCAACCCTTGCAACCTGCGCTACTGTTACCCCCTTTTCCATTAAATGAAGTAATCTGTCTGAAGCGACTTCCAAACCTCCCGAAACAGCTATACAGCCTGAAGAGGACAGTAATTTACATAAATCCGCATTAAAACTTTTTTCAAATCTGATATTAGTCCACCAACTGATTTGAATTTTTCTCCTTAGAATTTCAATGGCAAGATCGCGAAGTAAGGCAGGAGGCGCCGCCTCATCAACGAAGTGGAACCCTTTCTGACCCGTTTGCTGTACCATGGCTTCTATCCGATCACATAATTCATGCGCTTTCAATGGTTCATATCTGGAAATATAATCTAAGTTTATATCACAAAATGTACATTTCCCCCAATAACAACCATGAGCCAGGGTTAATTTATTCCATCGTCCATTGGTCCAAAGATTCTGCATAACACTGGAACTGTCTAAGGTTGATATATATTGATCAAGCTTCAATCCTTCGTAGTCCGGAATTCCTGTTTCCCTTTGTGGAATATCTTTTTCATTGGGATTATTTATATACTGAACAACCTGATTTTCCAGAAGGAATGTTCTTTTTAAGTCATGTTTTGCTCTTTTTCCCGAGAGATATTCCCACAAAGCCCAAAAGGGTAATTCCCCATCATCCAATAAAAGAAAATCGATATAATTAAAAAATCTTTCATCTGAAATGGATCTCAACTCAGTATTTACATATCCCCCACCCATTACGGTATGGATATGGGGATAGTTTTTTTTGATAAATTTGGCAGAAACAAGAGATGCAAATAAATTGCCTGGAAATGGAACTGTGAATCCACAAATGTCAGGTTTTATTTCTTTGATTCTTTCTTCGAGAATCTCAATCATAATTTGACATATGAAAGTATTGGATTTTTGAATTTCAGCTTCAATCCATTGAAAATTGGAGGCTGCTCTGGAAATTCTTTCTGCATATTTTGTAAAAGAAAAAAAAGGGTCAATATGAGCAGTAATAAAATCACCTATATCTTCAATAAATAGAGTACAATAAAATTTAGCAAGATCTGTCTGCCCCATTTGCCCAAATTGCCAATCCATTTCCTGAGCTCTTTCGAATCTTTTGGACTCGGGCAGGTACTTTCTGCTGTTTATTTTATAGGACAAAGTTGAATTCTTGCCTTGAAGAAAAGAGATTACTTCCTCAACGCAGTCGATATATTGATTCTTGTTCTTGTACAACATATATGAGTCGTCATCCCATTCAAAATCCAAACTGTCAACATAATCAAACAATCTTTGCATGCCTTTTTTTGAGAAAATGGAAAGGATTAATTCAAGACCTAAATCCATTTGTTCTACTGTTACAGATTTGGTGTTAAAAAAACCTTTCAAATAGGCCGTTGCCGGATAGGGGGTATTCAGCTGCGTAAAAGGAGGAATGATCAATAGTATTTTTTTCATCACCAAATAATTATGAGCTATGTTGAATCCAGCGATCTTTCCATCTTACTTTCAATTGAAAAAGTGAAAGAAAACCGATTCCGATAATGTAAAAAAAATGGACCAGACACATACAAATCAAAAGAAGAAATGAGCTGGTAAACTTATAATGCTTTATTGTTTTTTTTAATAAAGATATATCTGCTACCAATTTAAATAGCAAATGGAAAATTAAAATAATCCCCCAAGATACACTGTAAAAGGTCATCAAAAGAATTAAAAATCCGAGCAGATGAAACAAAAATATTTCCAATGCCAATTTCTTGTTTGTTATAGATTGCATCGAGGCTGTTTTTCCCGCCCAACGAATTCGTTGAGAAACAAAGTCAAGCAGTCTTTTCATGGGTTTTGTAAATACCAAGGCGTTATTATGGTTCTGAAAAAAACAGGACCCGGGATTTTGCATTTGAAAAGATTCAACTAAAAAAACATCATCCCCTGAACTTATCCTGTAGTTAGATTGATATGGATTTAATTCCATAAATCTGGTTCGCCGAAAAGACATATTGGCCCCGGAAGCATTGATATAATGTCCGGTTCTTAATCCAGCCTCCGTAACGCTGGACATGCCCAAGAGTTCCAAAGCCTGAAACTGACTCCAAAAATTAGCGCTTGTATTTGTTGTTACTGCCCCCGTTACAAAGTGTATATCATCGCTGGTATAGGGAAGGCAAAGTTGATAAGCCCAGTAGGGATGGTGAACACAATCTGCATCAGTGCAAACAATAATTTCATCTTTTGACATCTGAACAGCTTTGGCTATTGCCCATTTTTTATTGGCCTGTAAGGGATTTGTTTGGTCAAATTCCGACAAAGTGAAAATGTGAATATCTATACGGTCTGTTGAAAGAACTTGCAATTCTTTCATTTTTGCCAGGGTTCTGTCTGTTGAAAAATCATCAAATAAAAAAATGTGAATCGGAGCAGGATAAACCTGCGACAAAAGACTTTGTAACAAAGACTCAACATTCTCTTCCTCGTTTCTACAGACTACTACAATAGTAATTTCAGGCATTTTTTGCCCCTCTGCTAAAGGATAAAACTCACAAGAATTTGCTCTGTTTCTACATTGAATGATAAGATATCTTATACCCAATATCAAAGAAAAAGAGCAGATAATCCATGAAAAAACGAAGTAAAAACTTGGCAACATTCAAATAAGGAGAATAAGTTTATAAAGGTAAATAAAATAAAAGAGAGAATTCAGTTATGATGGATGAACGTATTTTACATTTAATTTGGGATCAAATGATTATCGGCGCTACTGATTTACAAAGCAGCTGTGGAAAATCTATTCGGATTGTAAAACAGGGTATTTACAACCGAAATAGTGGCCCTGACTTTATGCAGGCAAAAATCGTTATAGATGATCAGCTTTGGGTCGGGTCTGTTGAGATCCATGATAAAAGTTCGTACTGGAACCGTCACAAACATCATTTGGATAAAGCCTACAATGCAGTTATTTTACATGTCGTTTACGAGGAAGATAGTCCTGTTTACAATCAATTGGGTCAAAAAGTGCCTTGTCTGGTCTTAAAAGACTGGATCAATCTCAAAGCAGGAAAAACAAATTTAGATTTATTGGAGCCTGTAAGTAAGATTATCTGCAGAAATCAATTAGAACCAAGATTGCTAAGTGAAGATTATCTGAGCTTTCTGGTTAAGGAACGATTTACATCCAAGACCAAACAATTACATTCGCTGCTGGTACAAACAAAAAATGATTGGGAGCAAATTATGTTATATCTCTTGTTTATTGCATCAGGAGCTCCATATTACAGCTTTTCCTTTCAATTGTTGTTTCAAAGAATACCTCTAAGTTTGATTAAAAAAATTAAAAACAACCCCATACAACTATATTTACTTATGGTTTCCGCAGCAGGTCTAAGCGATCAATTAAGGGAAACAGAGAAAGAAAAAGCTTCCGATCTGTTTATATTATATCAACATTGTTATGGTCTTGAAAGTATGGATAAAAATCAATGGGCAGCCAGTAAATCAAGATTTTCCTCACAACCACTCTCCAGATTGCATGCCTTGTCTGTGATTTTACCCCATTATCGTGATCTCATTCCACTCATACTTGAAAATTCTGAAATACAGACAATCAAAAAATACTACCAAACCGAAATAAAATCTGCCGTTAAAAACTATACACTGCCATGGGAACATGTTCTTGTGAATGCCATCATACCATTTTTATATCTAAGGGGGGAAATTTACAGCGATGCTGCTATTCCACAAAAAGCTCAAAATTGGCTAATATCTACAAAGGCCGAATCCAATCACATTGTTCAACTATGGAAAAACTTAGGCATTCCTATTTCAAATGCATTTGAAGCACAGGGTTATTATCATTTATACCAGCAATATTGCCTGAACTTCTCTTGTCAAAACTGTGAATATGGTAAAAAAATCATCTATTTTAGTTGAATCAAGTCCAACATAATTCATACGATGCTCCTTACTTATTTAGAACAAAACAGATTAGAGGCGGGATGTGACGAAGCCGGAAGAGGATGCTTGGCGGGCCCTGTTTTTGCTGCAGCTGTAATTCTTCCAGAAGATTTCCAACATGAACTCTTACAGGATTCAAAAAAAATGACGGAGCAGGAAAGGTTCCTCTTGCGGCCAATTATTGAAAAATCAGCCATTGCATTCGCTGTGGCGCAAATAAATCATGAAGAAATCGATAAAATCAATATTCTCAATGCCTCAATTGCAGGGATGAACCTGGCTGTTCAAAATTTAAAAATAAAACCTGATTTTCTGTTGATTGATGGCAATCGATTTAAGACAAACAGTGGTATACCCTATCAATGTATTGTTAAGGGAGATGGAAAGTTTGCCTCAATAGCAGCGGCATCAGTTTTAGCCAAAACCTACAGGGATCAATATATGGAATCTATTCATAATCAATATCCTGAATACAATTGGAAACAAAACAAAGGATACCCTACAAAAAATCATAGGGACATGATAGTAAAATTTGGCATTTCTCCCTATCACCGTAAAACCTTCAAACTATTGGCGGAGGGAAGTCAAGATAGTCTTTTTTAGATTTAACACAAAAGGCCCTTTAATGTAAAATCTTCTATTTTCCTACATTTTGATCAAAAATTTATTCGTTTTATTATTGACGAAATTCAGCTTTATATATTTCATTTTTCTAAAAAAAATGTAGAGATTTGCTCCACTTTAAACTACTAAATTAAATAACTGTTAAAATTACTTTTTAGATAATGAGAAAAGCTGATCTTGTGACGAGAATCTCTGAAAAGACTGAGATTTCAAAGTATGATGTGTTGTTAACTTTAGAGACTTTCTTCAAAGAAGTTAAAGATAGTATTGCTGAGGGTGAAAACGTATATGTGCGTGGATTTGGTAGTTTTATTGCAAAAAAACGTGCCAAGAAGGTTGGCCGCAATATTAAGGCAAACAAAGCAATTGAAATTCCTGAGCACTTTATACCTGCTTTTAAACCAGCGAAGATATTTGTAGACAAGGTCAAGTCTTCCAGTATCAAAGAAGAGAAATAATTTTTCCCCTTTTTTATTGATAATTCGATGAATGCGTTCTAAAATTGCCCCCATTATAGCAGTCGCAAGTTCGCTCTGTTTGTTTCTTTTTCTGGCCATCGCCGGAAGAACAACTGCATTGAAAAAAAAGTCAGATGCTTCAGAAACCAATGAGGCTTCTGTTGTTATCACTGATGATGTTTTACTTGCAGGAGCCCGGTCCGCATTAGATAGCGCTCAGCTTCAATTTGTTCTTGAGCTGGATAGAAAAATATCTACCGCTAAAAACACCGAAGAAGAAGTTCTAATACTCAAACTGTTGTCAAAAACATGGAATGAATATGGCAACTTTTCAGTTGGCGGATACTATGCTGAAAAAATTGCTGGCAGGCAAAATACGGCTGAGTCTTGGGCTATTGCTGGTTCTACCTTCGGAATTGCTTTTAACAAAGAAAAAACAGACCTGGCCCTCAGAAAATATTTGGGAAATAAATCCATTCATGCTTTCCAGAAAGCCTATACGATTGAACCGGATAGCTTTCAACATGCACTCAATGAGGCTGTCATGATTGTTGATGTGAGCATGGTTGATTCGAAAATTCCACCTATGACCGGCGCCCAAAAATTATTAGCCTTAGATAAAAAACATCCCAACCAGCCCCTCATACAGTTGCATTTGGGAAGATTATCTTTCACCAGGTCCGGAGATATCAACAAAGCAATTCCTAGATTTGAAAAGGTACTAGAACTAAGTAAAAATCAGCCGGTTGATCAAACACTCTTGCTGGAATCTCATTATTCTTTGGCCGAGTGTTACAAAAAAAGAACTAACAAAGAAAAAGTAATTTATCATTTGCAAGAATGCATCAAACTAAGCTCTGCTAATCCTGAAGTGCAAAGACAACTGAAACTTTCATTGGAAATTTTTGAAAAAGAAGGCAAATAGTTAGACAAATTCCCAATATTAAATAACTTTGCAATCCCAATTAAATTACTTTCTTAATTTTTGAATAATTCACATTAAAAATAAATTAATATGCCCTGCGGAAAAAAACGTAAGAGACATAAGATAGCTACTCACAAACGTAAAAAGCGTCTTCGTAAGAATCGTCACAAGAAAAAGAAATAATCTTTTCCTTGTATAATTTTTACACTTTTATTCCTGTTCCTTTGTCTATACCTGTTGCTTAAAAGTAAATCTCTCTCATGATTTACCTTTGATTCTTATTTAAAAAAACGACATTGGAAAAAGAACTCATAATATCATCTGGATCCAAGGATACGCAGATAGCCTTACTGGAAGATAAAAAATTAGTAGAACTTCACAATCAAAAGCCCGCAAATGCTTTGGAGGTTGGAGACATATACCTGGGTAAAATATCTAAATTATTACCTGGGTTAAACGCTGCATTCGTAGATATAGGTCTTAAGGAAAAAGATGCTTTTCTACATTATACCGATCTTGGACCCCAATTAAGATCACTAATCAAGTTTACAAATAATGGTATCAATGGCAGCCAAAAAGATGGTATGCTACAAAATTTTATCATTGAAGCAGAAATCCCCAAAATGCCAAAAGGTAAAATTGCAAGTGAACTAAAAAAAGGTCAGCTTGTTCTTGTACAGGTATTGAAGGAACCCATCTCTACAAAAGGCCCAAGATTACAGTGCGAAGTAACCATAGCTTCAAGATATTTGGTTTTGACTCCATTTACTGATATTGTTGCCGTTTCTAAAAAAATTGGAACAGAAGAAGAAAGAGCCAGATTAAAAAATATCATTGAAGGTCTTCGACCCAAACATTTTGGGTTTATAGTTCGTACTGCTGCTGAGGGTAAAAAAATTACAGATATTCATGAGGATATCAAAGAATTAATTGAAAAATGGAATCACCTATATCAGCAATTACATAATGCAAAAGGTCCAATCAAATGCCTCAGCGAAGGTAATAAAACACAGACTTTAATCAGGGATCTCTGGAATGACAGCTTTACTCGGGTGGTTGTTGACTCTAAGGAACATTTTGATAAAGTAACCGACGAACTATCCCGCGTAGCTCCCAACAAAAAAGATTTGGTAAAACTACATACTGGCCCCAGAACCATTTTCGACCATTATGGTGTTACCAGACAGATCAAAGCCTCTTTTGGAAAAACTTCCACCATGGCTTCTGGTGCATATATTGTGATCGAACATACAGAAGCCATGCATGTCATTGACGTAAATAGCGGACACAAAATGACAAGCAGCGACCAAGAGGAAACGGCCTGTAGAGTAAACACAGAAGCAGCCGAAGAAATTGCCAGACAATTACGTCTAAGAGATATTGGTGGTATTATCATAGTCGATTTTATCGATATGAAATCACCCGACAACAGGACGATGATTTTCCATGAAATGAAAAGATTTATGGCAGGCGATAAGGCAAAACATACCATTTTACCTGTCAGTAAATTTGGCTTAATGCAAATTACCAGGGAAAGAGTGCGACCTCAGGTAGATATTTCAACAACAGAGAGATGCACATCATGCAATGGAACAGGAAAAATGCAATCTTCTATCCTGGTAACTGATGATCTCAACAGAGATTTAGATTATATCATGAATGCCCAAAACCCCAAAAAACTTCAGTTGGTTGTACATCCTTTTGTACAATCCTTCTTAAAAAAGGGATGGATTTTCAACAGTATTCAATTTCAATGGTGGCGTAAATACAAGAAATGGATACAAATCATCTCAGATCATGATATTCCCATTACACAGTATAGATTTTTTAATGAAAATCAAGACGAAATAAGGCTTTCTTAAAAGCCTTATTTTTCTTTTAGGGGTAAAACCACTCCGGTACAGGAGCCAAAACCTATTCTCATACCATCCTTTTCACCATATCCTTTCATGGTGATTCGATCGTTGTCCTCGATGAACTTTCTTGACGATCCATCTGAAAGAAGTATCGGCTTGGTTCCTCTCCAGCATAACTCCAGCATTGATCCATAACTTTCAGGGCTTGGTCCGGAGATTGTTCCTGAAGCACATAGGTCTCCAACCCTAAGGTTACATCCGTTAACTGTATGATGTGCCAATTGTTGGACCATTGTCCAATACATGTACTTAAAATTAGATTTACAAATTCTTTGTTCCTCCATGCCTTCAGCCCCCAAATAAACTTCCAAGGTTATATCATAACTCTTTTTCCCCTCATAACTTAAATAATCGAGCACCTGAGGTTCTTGGCTAGGACCATCAACTCTGAGAAATTCCAATGCTTCCAAAGTTACAATCCAGGGAGACAGTGTCGAGGCAAAATTCTTCCCTAGAAAGGGACCAAGTGGCACATATTCCCAACTTTGAATATCTCGGGCAGACCAATCATTAAATAAGGCCAACCCAAAAATATAGGATTCTGCCTCAGCCGTGGACAGTGTATCTCCCATAGCTGTAGGTTTACCCACTACAAAGGCAACTTCAAGTTCAAAATCTAATTGTTTGGTCGCTCCAAAAACAGGAGGAAGCTCAGGCTGGGGTTTCATTTGACCTTGAGGTCTGTAAATATTTGTGCCAGATACAACAATGGAAGAAGCTCTTCCGTGATACCCTACAGGTAAATGCAACCAATTGGGCAGTAGGGCGTTGTTTGGATCACGAAACATAGTACCAACATTGGTAGCATGTTCTTTACTTGAATAAAAATCTGTATAATCACCAATTTCAACAGGCAAATGAAGAGTTACATCATGCACTGGAACTAAAATCAATTGACGATCAGCCTCATTATTTTTTAATTTTTCATTTCCTTCAGCAAAAAGCTCCATAATTTGGTTTCTAACCTGAGAAGTGAAATTTTTTCCTAAAGCAATAAAAGGATTTAAGGATTTTTGTTGATAAACTTGCACAGGCGCAGCTTTGATGTATCCCAATTCTGCAAGAACAGATAAATCAATCACCCAATCTCCGATGATACTTGCCACCCTCGGTTCTCTTGTTTCGGTAGAAAAGATACCAAATGGTATATTATACAAGGGAAAATCACTTTTTTCGTCTACAAAAAGCCAAGATTTTCTAAAAGGAATAGGAGACATATATATAATTTTTAAAAATTAACGTTAAATAGTAGTACTACTCTTAGGTTCACTATATTTTTACCTACTTTAAAACAAAGTTATAATAATTTATGCTTTCCGAGCAGGATATAAGGCGACTAAAATTTGAAATCTGTAGTGGTAATCCTGCCAGAATTAAAGAGTCTTTGGTCTTTGCCAGAAATTACGGTCCTCTACTGGATGAATTTTACTTAGACTTGATCAAATGCACTGAATTTTATGAAAATTGGTACAAGGAACTATTTACCATTTCCAAATTCTTTACCAAGGTGCAAGAAAATGGTCTTACCCTTTCTAATTTAGAATTAAAATATGTACCCAATTGTTTCTCATGTCTTAGTTTTTGTCTTGAAAAAATTGATATTTCCCAAAACAAACTAACAGAATTTCCACTTTGGTTGCTTGAATGTAAAGACTTGAAATCTATAGAGGTTCACGATAATCAAATTATTCATTTTCCCGAAGAATTATTTCAATTGAGCAAATTAGAAGAAATTAGGGTTCAAAATAATTTAGACTTTAGAATACATCAAAAAATTCGTCATCTTCAATCTGTTAAAAAAATTCATGTTACTGTTTTTAATGAAAATGAAAAATGGGACATGAGACATTTTAAGTTTCTTTCAGAAATTCAATTGGAAATTAAGACAAAAAAATATGTCCTAGATGATTTTCAATTCCCTGCCCATTTAAAATACCTGGGTATCAAAGGAAACCCCAGCTATTTGATTATACATGATTTCAATGCATTTCTGTCGTTGATGCACATAGAGCTGAAACAATTGGAGGTAGAATTTTCTTCTAAATTTCCGGCGCTACAATCTCTTACGCAGGTTAAGCTCGATCAAATTAAAAATTCAGTGCCTCTTGAAAATTGGGTGTATTCCTGCCCACATATTGAGGAACTGATCCTGGGAAAAGAAACAGAATCCTTCCTTCGCCCAACCTTAAGAAACTTGGAAATGCTGAAGCGTATTTACATAGAATTTCAAGTCAATCCGGAAGATAAACTATTATGGGAGAAAAGAATTTACAGTTGGTTTCACCGGATTCAACTATTCTGGGAAAACTAACATTCACTCAAACCCATTGGAATTTGTAAGGCTAATCCACCTTCTGCAGTTTCTTTGTATTTATGATTCATATCCAAAGCTGTTTCCCACATGGCTAAAATAACTTCATCCAAATCAACCTTAGAATTTTCTGGTTGTGTCTCAATAGCCAGATAGGCTGCATTTATTGCTTTGATAGCACCCATTGAATTCCTTTCAATACATGGTATCTGTACGAGACCGCCTACAGGATCGCAGGTCATCCCCAAATGATGCTCCATCGCTATTTCAGCAGCTACCAAAGCTTGCCTGAAGCTTCCTCCTATACATTCTGTTAATGCCGCCGCAGCCATTGCCGATGATACACCAATTTCAGCCTGACATCCCCCCATAGCAGCAGAAATCGTTGCATTAATCTTAAATAAAATACCCACTTGACCGGCTGTTAATAAAAATCTGGCAATATGCTCCTCCTTAAAATGTTCTGAAAAACAAACATAATACATTAATACCGCAGGAATCACTCCAGCAGCCCCATTGGTCGGCGCAGTAACAACTCTACCAAAAGAAGCATTTTGTTCATTAACTGCCAAGGCAAAACAACTCACCCATTTAAAGATGTCAGGATGTGGATGTTGTTTTTTACGAATTGCCAAAATCCAATCATCTACAGATTCATAGGCTGTGTCAACCAATAATTTATCAGCAATTTTTTTAGCCCTTCTGTGCACATCTAAACCTCCGGGCAATATCCCTTCCGTGTGACAGCCCTTGAATATACATTCTTTCATGACATCCCAAATCTCAAATGCCTTGGAAAGGGTCTCCTGTTCTGTTTGCCATTGTAATTCTCTCTGAATTACAAAATCGCTTATTTTTGCATGATTCATGAGTTCACAATACCCAATAATATCTTTTGCTTTTTTTACAGAATATTCTGTTATTACCTCTGGTAAATTGGCAGATAAATTAATCGAGGGTGTATGAATTTCAGAGTCAACTTCAATAAAACCGCCTCCAACAGAATAATAAATTTCACTTATTTTCTCCAAACCAAGATCTACGGTAATACGTAGGGCATTGGGGTGATAAGGTAATGATTCTGACTTGAAAATTAAATCTTGATCATATTCAAATGAACAAGGAAAACTACCTTTTATTTTAATTCGCTTTGAAGCTTTAATATCCTGTATTTTTGCACCTATTAAGTCAGTGTCTATAAATCTGGGTATTTCTCCACTCAATCCCAGTAATATGGCAATATCGGTTCCATGGCCTATTCCAGTCTTAGATAAGGATCCGAAAAGTTCGACTCGAATTTTTTGTATTTTGTCAGGATGCGCAATTTTTTCATTGATAAAATGGAGCATGGCATTCCAAGGCCCCAGTGTATGAGAACTTGAGGGACCCACGCCAATTTTAAACATGTCAAAAACACTTATTGATTCCATATTTCACAATTTCTATCCTTAAGATAAAAGTTGTTCCGTATATTTAGTGTCATTTTATTTAAATTTTATGTCAACCTTGAAGAAAATCTGACTTTATGAGAATATACATACTCTATTTCTACATTCTTTTTTTTACACTGAATCTAAATGCCCAAAATGGAATTGTTTATCAGTTACAAAATCAGCCGGCACAACCAAGTTGTACAGATAGTATTTACATCATAGCAAATGCTTATTTTCCCAGCGCTTCCTGTAAAAGAATCAGATATGAGACAATTAAAAACGGAACAGATATATATATAAACTCTTACCATGATT
>CAZNNX010000066.1:0-15860 GCA_964574485.1 uncultured Saprospiraceae bacterium
TTTGAAATAGGCATGGGTTTCATCAATTTCCCATCTTTTCTCCTGTTCAATCAGAGGCAAATTGTTGGGTGTATCTCCATATACCTTATTGGTGGAAGTGAAAATGAAAACAGCTTCAGGACAATGAATTCTGGTCAGCTCCAATAAATTCAAGGTACCGGTAGCATTAACGCCAAAGTCGGTTAGTGGTTCCTTAGCTGCCCAGTCATGGCTGGGTTGAGCTGCTGTATGGATAATAAGTTGGATGTCCTGTCCGTATTCCTTAAATATGGGCTCTAATTCATTGTAATTTCTTATATCTCCATGAAAGGGTTTAAAATGGGAGAATTTTTAAGAAAATCTGTTTTTATTCCTTTCTGTAGAACTGTCAGCTCCAAAGAAATAGGAACGCATGTTATTATCAATACCTACAACCAAATCAAATTGACCGCAAAGAAATTCCACAGCTTCGCCACCAATAAGTCCTGATGATCCTGTAACTAAAGCAATTTTCATTTTAAGAAAGTAAGGGTTTTAATAAATTTTCGTTTTCTCTGATCCAATTAAATATATCAAAAAATAATGATTTTACACTGTTTTTGGGTTGCCAAGCGCCAATTTCTTGAATTTTGCTGTTGTCGCTGATATAAATTGGGATATCCGCAGCTCTGTTTTCAAGAATATGATTCATTTTTATTTGATTTCCTGTTATCTCAGTACAGATTTCGGTCATTTCCAACAAAGAAGCAGATACGTCTAAACCACCACCTACATTACATATTTGAGATTGATACAAGGTGAAATTTTGAATTTGGTGATAGATCAGATCATAGAGGTCATCGATATGAAGCATATCCCTTACCTGTTTTCCGGAACCTTGGTATCCGATATAAGAAAGTTCTTTTTTCCAATAGTGTTTTGCCATCCATAATACCACAACTCCCTGATCTATCTTACCCATTTGCCAGGGCCCGGTGATCACACCGCATCTGTTTATTATGGTAGGCATTTGATAAAAAGCTGCATATTCCTGAATAATGAGCTCGGAAGAAAGTTTGCTTGCCCCATAAAATGATCTTGCGCCTTCCAGGGTAAATTGTTCATTGATTCCCTTAGGGCTGATACCTAAAATTTGAGCATTGGGATCAATATTAAATCTTTTATCCTCTGTAATTATGGGAATTTGACTTAATGGGTCAATCGGATAGACACGACTTGTTGATAAAAAGAGGAAGGCCGCCTTATGCTTATGAGCAAAATGTAAACAATTGAGGGTGCCAATTAAGTTGGTTTGTAAAACGTAATCTGGAGTACCCTGAATTCCTGAGAGCACAGATGGTTCAGCCGCAGCCTCAATTAATAAGTCTATAGGTCCGATTTCATTAAAATCACTTGCATTTCTGATATCTCCATGGATAAATTCCACACCTGCCTCTTGTAATCGTTTGATATTGAGTTCAGAACCTCTTCTTTTCAGATTGTCAAAGGCATAAACAGTTGAATGGGGAAATGCAGATTTGAGTTTGAGTGCTAAGTTGGAACCGACAAAACCTGCACCGCCTGTTATTAAGATGGAACTTGGGTTCATAGGTTCATGTTTTGATAGATTTTTTCAATAATCTCCACCACTTTCAGGCCTTCCAATGCATTCGTGGTAATTGACTTTCTTCCTTTTAAAACATCTACTACGTTTTCAATTACATAGACATGATTAGCAGCAGAGCCTTTGTAGTGGCCATAATCATTTGCAGGGTTAGAGGGAGCCAATTCAGGCATATTGTAGTTTTTAATATGACAATACTCCACTTCATTCATGTACTGACCACCTATTTTTACTGCACCTTCGGCTCCAATTACAGTAAGGCTGCTTTCTAAATTTTTATCAAAAACTGAGGTGGAGTAATTAAGGGTACCCATCCCTCCATTGACAAAATCAAAGGAAACAAAACCTGAATCTTCGAAAGGAATACTATGCTGATGAGAAAAATTGCTCGATCTCGCCTTAATATTTTCTATGTCCCCAAACAGCCAGTACATAATATCTATAAAATGAGAAAATTGAGTAAAAAGCGTGCCGCCATCCAGTTGTTTTGTTCCTTTCCAGGGATGGACCTTTCCCTGTGGCAGATAATAACGATCATCTCTATTCCAGTAGCAATTGATTTGCACCATGTAAATATCACCCAGCTTTTTATCCAAAATCAATTCTTTAATCCATTGAGAAGGGGGTGAATATCGATTTTGCATGACGCAAAATACTTGTTTGGAAACATGCAAGGATTTATAGATGATTTGTTCACAGTCAGCTTTACACAATGCCATAGGTTTTTCAATCACTACATGTTTGTGTTTGTCAAGTGCTTTAAATGCTTGTTTTGCATGTTCTCCGTTTGGCGTACATACACAAACTACATCGTAATCAATGGATGATTGCAGGAGCTCCTCGATACTTGAGAAAAAGGGTATATTTTGATAGGTGTCGAGGCCCAATTCATCTGGTTTTCTTATGTCACAAAAAGCTGCTATTTCTGCTTCGGGATGGCGTTCGACCATTTCTGCATGACGTTTTCCGATATGACCGAGTCCTATGATGGCAAATTTGATTTTCTCCATTTGTTCTATCTGTGAGATGTTTCTAGAAATTTTTCAATAATATCGGCAATTTCATATGCTGCTTTTCCATTGCCATAAAGAGATTCCTTGTGGTTGTGGGCTTGTACTTTCAATAAAGTTGGCAATTGATGTAAATCTTCAAAAATGAGATGATTCCAACTACCTTCCAATGTTTCCAACCATTCTGTTTCAGGTCGGATTGTTATACATTTTTTTTGTAGCATATAGGCTTCCTTTTGAATGCCGCCAGAATCAGTAATGATGGCTCTTGCGTTAGACATCCATTTAACATTTTCAAAATAACCTGCAGGGGGTATAAATTCAATTTGGGGAAAAGAAGATGTACTTAGACCCATTTGATTCATTTTAGCTTCTGTTCTTGGATGAATGGCAAAGACAACTTTTTTATCCAACTGATTGAATGTCTGTAAAATAAAAATCAACCTTTCATCCTGGTCAGTATTGTAGGGCCTGTGAATGGTAGCGTAGTAATATTCCCCTACCTTTTCCGGTTTCTGTACTGCATAATCCTTAGCCAGATGGAGCATGTCGCACATCACATCGCCGGTAAGATAAACATTGGATGTGATTCCTTCATTTTTGAGATGCTGTATTGCAACTGCAGTAGGGGCTAGAAGTAAGGATGATAAATGATCTGTTAGTACACGGTTGATTTCTTCCGGCATAGTACGGTTGAAACTTCTTAATCCAGCCTCTAAATGGATAACGGGTATATTTAATTTGGAGGCAGACAAGGCACCCGCAAGGGTGGAATTGGTATCACCATACACAAGAACTGCATCCGGAGACTCTGCCAAAAGGATAGGTTCTATCAATTCAAGCATTTTCCCCGTTTGAGCGCCATGTAAACCACCGCCTGTTTGTAATTGATAATCGGGTTTATTCATTCCCAATTCATCAAAGAAAATCTGGCTCATGTTTTGGTCATAGTGTTGACCCGTATGCAATGTAATTAATTGAAATCTATTCCTAAACGCAAAATCAATTGGCGCGTGCTTGATAAACTGAGGTCTGGCTCCGATGATGGCAATGATTTTTTTCACTGTGTTTGGGTCAGTTTAAGAATGATGCGGGCTAACTTTTCAGTTGTAATATTAATACTAAAATCTTTTATATGATTTGCTTGAGGTGTTAAAACTGTACCAAAATCTAAAAGATTTTCAATTGTTTGGGATGAACGCTCAGTATCATCCGGATCACATAGTACGCCAAGGCCTGTTTTTTCTAGAAAATCTTTTTGACTTCCCTCTGTTAAAAATCCTAAAATTGGTTTTTCCATGCTCAGATACTCAAAGCTTTTTCCGGCAATACAATAATCCTTTCCCCCAATTACTTTTACCGAAGTGAGTAAAAGAGCATCACAATTTTTTTGAAATAAGAGTGATTCACTATGATTTTTTTTACCCAGTAATTCGACATGATTTTCCAGATTAAAAAGTTGAATCATATCTTTCAACCACTGAAATGCAGTGCCAATGAATTTGATTTGAATTTTTGCGTTTAAATCTGGTCTTTTATCTAGTAGCAGGCGGATGGCTTTAAAAAAATAGTAGGGTGACCTGTACTTCCAATCCTCTTTATGTGGAACATATTGTAAATATTGCCAGGGTTTCTTTTTCCACCAGGGATTGAAAATAAGATCTCTTTGATATGGCTCGAAATAAAAACTGCCTACATATCCGATAATAAAAGGATTTTGATCTGTTTTGGGGTCGAATAGAAGTGGCTTTTCATCAATCTGTAAAGGTTCCTCATAGGCATTGGGAACATAGTGAATCTTTCCCGAATTTGAAGGATGTAATTCTCTGAAATTTTGGCAAAGTTGCTCTGTAACACTTATGATGGCAGCAGCATTATTGAAAACCTTAGCTTCGATTCTTCTCAAGATTTGATAATGTAGCAGGCTGGCATATGGTGTCATGATCCATTGGCTCCAGGCATCCCTGAGGTCAACTATAAGGGGAAGATTAAATCGTTTTGATATGGATACAGCCAAGGAAGAGATGGAAAAGGGTGGTGCCGTAACCATCATGGCATCGAAAGCCTTGAGTTGCATAAGTTCCTCTAATTTTTTCACGAGAGGTTTTTTCCATTTTTTTGACTCGGGATCAAGTACGTTCAAATAGAAAGAATGATACAGCTTTTCAAAAGCTAATTTTTCAACAGGCTCCGTATATTCAAGTGAAAAATTGAGATCACTGTCATTTAATTTTTGCTCCCTTTGAGGTGTTACAACGGTAACTTCAATTCCGAAATGAGATAAATGATTGGCGAATTTCCATGGACGAAATGAACCCCCGCTGGTCATAGGAGGAAATTCGTATGCTAAAAGAAGAAGTTTTTTCATGGATTTGCTCGGCTAATTTTATTATAAATCTGTAAAATCTTACCCATTTCTATTTTTTGATCTGCCAGGGCAACCACATTCTCTTTAGCAATCTTCGTTTCGGGTTGAATTTTGTTCTGTAGAAATTCTGATATCAATTCTGTAAATGCCTGAGCTGAACCATCTCTGGTATATAGGGGACCTATTTCAAACAAATCTGCATCCAGTCCAAGGGGTGGAAGAATTAAAGGTTTTTCAAAGTACATAGCTTCTATAGCACTCACTGGGGTGCCGTCTGAAGCTGGTGTCATCACCACCAGATCGCAGGATTGGAAACAGGCATACAAGGTTTCGGGACTTAAATGCGGTAACCAGATTAGCTTATCTTCCAATGGTGCAGCCAAAGCAGATATTTTTTCAAGATAGGCTTTGTTTTTACTTTGGCTATCAACAAAAACAAAGTATAAATCTTTCTTGAGATCAGTATTGATTCCTTGAATTGCCTCGATTGCAATTTCGTGTTGATAAATAGGTTGCATAGCCCTGGGGAAAAAAATGAATTTTTTATCCTTTAGCATTTCTGGTAAAAAAGATAGATACTTTTGAGAAAGTAAATCTATATTAACTCCTGTTCTGATCAGCTGTAAGGGAATATGGCTTTGCCCAATCAGCTTTTTAACTGAATTCATCTGCGGAATGGAAGTACAAGTAATCCAGGAGGCATTTTTAAATGACCTTGCATACAGGGAGTAAATCCATTTCCCCCAAACTGTATTTTTTGAAAGAAAAGAGGGTATTGTTTTGAGAATATCAGTTCCCCTCGTTGTTATGACAATGGGTAGTTTCAATTGGTTTTTTCCTGAGGCCCATAGCGCATTGGGTTCAGCAAATAAAATATGAAAAATTTGGATCTGATATTTGTGAATGTAAGTTTTAATTTTCTTGATTTCTGCACTGTTCTTCCAAAATCGAATAGAACTGTAATCATCTATGGCTCCGAGAAAATGAATATGATATTTATTTGTTAATTCTAAAATCCAGGATTCTGTCATGGAGGGTAGATGATATTTTCTGATCAACAGAAAAACCCTATGTTCTTTTGCAATAAAAGACATCCATTTGATATTGTGTATAGAATATGGATCTGCTAAAAATAAAATATTCATTTCTTCTTTTGATGTGCAACAGGGTTTGTGCCAAATAAGCTATGTCTAAAACAATAAAACCAAGTTCTGTAATTGACCAAGCCTAAGGGTTGGGCTAAAATAGCTTTCCAGGAAGATTGAAGCGCATTTTTGTACAATCTCGCATACATTGATTTTTCTGCAACACGTCTGTGAATTAAAGACGAATCCATCTCGAATTTCTTTTTTTCATTGGCAACAAAATCATAAAAATCAGTCTGTAAATTCCCCTCTGAATTTAATCCGTCTTTCCCAGAATTATTGGCTCTTTGCTCTATTAGAAAATGAGCAGCTTTTTCAGAGATCAACTGCATGGGATTATTTATATTTCGGGTGAGAGAATTCTTACTGATTCGACCATTGTATAAATATTCCGGAATGTTGTAACAAACATACTTTTCAGAAATTCGACAAGCCCAATCATAATCCTCAGAAAAAATACGATCGTAAAATTCTTGATATCCTCCGATATCTTCATAAACAGCCCGGCTAATCAATATGGAATTACAACTGAACTGACTTGATTTTTTTATTTCAGATTTAATTTCCTGATCTGAAATTGCGCCAGTTCTTTTTTTAAAAATCTCTCTTGTTTCATGATAAAAGTAATGGCTGAATGTAGCACATAATCCTAACGAGGGATTTTTATGAAATTCCCTGACCTGTTTTTCAATTCTTAGCGGATCTGAAAAATCATCAGCATCCTGAAAACCAAGTAAATCTCCTTTGCCTAGTTTCAGAAGTTTATTACAGGTTTTAAGATAACCACAATTTTTTTCATTTGGGTAATGATGAATCCGTTGGTCTAATTGTGTGTAATGGTCAATTATGGAGGAAGTCTGATCTGCCGAGCCATCGTCAGCAATCAGTAATTCCCAGTTTGTATAGGACTGAGCCCTGATACTATCTATGGCCTCCTCTATAAAAGCAGCAGCGTTATAGGCAGGCATAACTATGGTAACGAGTGGCGTAAAATTTAGTTCCATCTGAAAATTGCTAAAAATAGTTTCAGAATAAATTTGATGCTATAAGATAAACCAACCCATTGGATTAATGAAAAAATTCTCGGTATAAAATAAAATAGATCAGTCCAATGGTTGCCAACCTTCCCCTGTGCATAGAGAGTTAATAAATTCATCTGATGCTTGAAAATAAATTGCTTGATTTTTGGGGAGCTAAACCATCTTGCTTTATGATTTTCAGTACGGAGTTTATTCAAGATAACCAGGTTGTTCCATAACTGTACTCTGTTTTCTTTGTAATCCTTAGCCTGAATCAATTCAATAGGGGCAGATTTGTCTTTTAATTCAGGTAAAAACCGCGACCAGATTTGGGATCGAATGAGATTCTTCTTTCTCATTTGTTCCTCATATCTTTTTTGTGAAGTCTGATTTTGGTGTTCCCTGTAATGGAGTAGTACATCAGGGTGATTGGCTGTTTTTCCTAAAAATGCCAGCTTTACCCATAAATCATAATCCTCGGAGGGTTCAAAATTGCGATCATAAGTCAGTTGATTGTCCCATAGCGTTGATTTTCGGATCATGGTCACAGGATGAGTAAAGGCAGTTTTTTCCAATAACTGAATTAAAATATCCTCGTGGGTGTAGGGAATTCTTGTTTTTGATTGGGAATCAATAATTTGAACATCAGCACCGCAAAGAACAATTTCCTCATTCTGCTCTAAAATATCTATTTGTTTTGCAAATCGGGTGGGCATGCTGATATCATCGCTGTCCATCCGAGCCAGATATTTACCTTTAGCCATTTGAATGCCCATATTTAAACTATCTGTATAGCCCGTGTTTTTTTCTTTTTGAATGAAGATAATTCTTTCATCCTGATAGGATTTTATGATTTCCACTGAACTATCTGTGGAACAATCATCTATAATGATAAATTCGAAATGGGCATAGGTTTGATTTAAAATACTATCAATCGCTTCCTTCAGAAATTTTTCAGAATTGTAAACGGGAAATAAAACAGATATGAGTGGGGAAGAAGTATCCATAGGCTAGAAAAGTCTCAAAATAAAGATTTTAATAAGGTTTTTTCTTCAGTACTCAATAAAAATTGGTTGGGGTGGTTGAGATTGTATTTTTGAATGGCGTCATTATAGTAATCAGGTTGATTGATTATATCATGCAGGGTGCTTATCAGATGTTCCAAAGAGGCAATATGAGGAAAGGGATAATCCCATTTATCTGCCAGGGAGCTATAAACATTATAATACAAAGCTTTTAAACCCCTTTGTGAAGCTTCTAAACTGGCATACCCTTTAAATGAACCAACACACATATTTATAAAATATCCGGATAAAACAGATGGTTCCATATCCTGGTATGGGATTGATTTTTTGGTAAAGTGAATCTGATCCTCTATGCCAAAAATTTTGGAAAGTCTTAATATATTTTCATAAATCGGGTAGGATTCTATAGCACCTATAAATCTGAGTGAACAATGCTCCTGGTATCTTTTTTTTAGTTCATGAACAGCTACGATGTAGTCTAAAAAAAAATTTTTGTCCGCGGCAATTCTAGTTACAATATTAATGTTCAGCATGATGTATAAATAATTTAAAATCGGTAAACTGACACTGAACATCTTTGTAATGCGAGAGAATTTCCTCTTTTTGAAATGGGTTCATCAATACAAAATGATTTTTTTTATTTTGAAAAATAGACTCGGGGAAAGCCAGCTTTTCCTCTGTATATTGAACGCGGTTTGTAATATGCCAGCTGATCACTTTTTCGGAAGGGATCAAATTTTCTGAGAGTAAATTAACCAGATTTGTGACACCAATAACATGAACCGATTTGTAAAATGAATTTATATTTTTTAAGACGATATATTTCCAGAATAAGGCCTTGAAAAACTTCCCCAGATGCATAATTCTCCTAATATTATAGATGTTAATTCTATGTAATTTGATACCCATTTGGGGTAGTTTATCATCATGGTATTCTTTTTTAATTCTGCTTAATACCAATATATGAGGCTCGTAGCCAATAGATTGGCAGAAAGTAGCTAACTCTACACATAGTTTTTCCCCACCACCCAAAGCCATACTGTGAATGATCAATAATACCTTTGGTTTACTCATACTGATTCAATGCGTCAATGATATAATCTACTGAAGTTTTATCCAGACCCGGCCAAATGGGTAAACTTAAACATTGTTGGGCCATTTGCTCTGTTAGCGGAAAAGACATGCTGTTCAATTCAGGATATGCTTCTTGCTTGTGAGGAGGAATAGGATAGTGGATTAAGGTTTGTATTCCTTTTTCGCTCAGATAATCCTGAAGAGAATCCCTGTCTGCACATTGTACAACATACAAATGCCAGACATGCTCTTTTTCTGAGTGAGGAAGTTGTGGCTTTACAATTTTAGGATTAATAATTCTCTCTTGGTATTCCTTTACAATCTCTCGTCTGATTTGATTTTCTGATGCTAAATAATTTAGTTTTATGCGAAGAACAGCGGCCTGAATTTCATCTAATCTGCTATTAAGACCTTTGTACTGATTCACATATTTTTTTTGAGACCCATAATTGGCAATAGCCCGTATCATATCTGCCAACTGATCCTCTTTGCAGGAAACAGCACCGGCATCGCCCAAAGCTCCCAGATTTTTACCAGGATAAAAGCTAAAACCGGCAGCATCGCCCAAATTTCCAGTTTTAATGCCTTTCCATTCTGCCCCAATGGCCTGGGCATTGTCTTCAATAATTTTCAGATTGTATTTTTGGGCAATTTGAACCAATTCTTCAGACCAGCAAACCCGTCCATATAAGTGAACAACCATTATGGCTTTGGTTTTCTCTGAAATTTTAGATTCAATGGAAGCTATGTCCAAATTAAAATTATTGGGGTCTGGTTCAGCCAACACAGGAATCAAGTCATTGTCTGATATAGCCAGTACAGAAGCAATATAGGTATTGGCAGGAACGATTACCTCATCGCCTTTTTTCA
This sequence comes from uncultured Saprospiraceae bacterium, assembly GCA_964574485.1. Classification (GTDB taxonomy): domain Bacteria; phylum Bacteroidota; class Bacteroidia; order Chitinophagales; family Saprospiraceae; genus Saprospira. Next base: position 10,094 of record CAZNNX010000066.1, read on the forward strand.
TGATTCCGAGTTCGATGTATGCTTTTAATATTAAGCGCAAAGCATCCAAACCGTTGGCAACTCCAATTACATGTTTGGATTTTAGAAAAGAAGCCAATTCATTTTCAAATTGTCTCAGTTCATTACCTAAAAGGTACCAACCACTTTGATAGCAGCTTAATAAGGCTTCCTCTATTTCTTTTTGATGGCTCAGATTGATGTGCTGTAAATTAAGAAAGGGTATTTTCATAATTCAATATTAAATGGATGAGTTCTTCTGAATTTTCAACGATATAGCTAGGGTGATAAGCTCTAAGAATTTCAGAAGCAATAAAGCCATATCCAACAGCTATGGATTTTATTTCTAATTCTTTTGCTGTTTTAATATCATAGGCAGTATCGCCAACTAAAATAGCATTTTCATTATGATTTAAAAAAGGTTTAATTAATTCAGATTTTGAATATTTTTTTTCAGTAATTAAAACTGCTTTGAAAAAATTAAAAATGCCTAATTTTTTTAACTGCTCTAAGGTATTCTTCTTGCTTTGTCGGGCTGTTACCAGGAAAAATTCAAATCTTGTTTGATGTTTTTCAAGAAATTCAAAAATCTGCGGATATAAAAAATCTAGTTTCAACAGGGTTTCAGATTCAATTTCGTGCAAAAAATTATTTTCAAATATGTCAATGTATGAATTGTCTAAATGAAATTCATTTTTTAAAATATCGGCATGCGAGCGACCTGATTTTTTCCAATTTTTATATACTTCAAATTCAACAGATATTTCAGGGCAGAGACGCTGAAACAAAACAAACATTCTTTGGTCTGAATTGATCAAGGTGCCGTCTAAGTCGAAGTATATTTGTATCACTTATTTAAATTTTGTAAATATTCCCATTCTTTCTTTAAACCTAGTTCCAAGGGTACTAAAGGTTGTTTTAATAAGCTTTTTAATAGTCTATTGTCAAAAATAAAGTCTTTCCCTTTTTGATCTTTCTGTTGATGGTCAATAGGTAGATTCGAATTCGTAATTTGAAGTAATAGTTCCATCAAGTTTTTTACGGTTATGCTCTCATCTCCTACGATATTGATTAAGGGGTAACATGCATCTCCGATAGTTAACTTAAAAAGGGCTTGCACAACATCGTCGACATAGATAAAATTACGAAGCTCATTTCCTGTTCCAAAAAGTGAAAGGGCTAGGTTTTGTTTTATCTTTTCGAAAACCAGAGGTATTAATTTTTTATATTTTTCTTCACCAGGTCCGTATACATGTCCAATTCTTGCTATGCTTAGCCGGTAATTATTTTGGGAAGCCCAAGCCTCTAACATCTTTTCGCAATAGAATTTAGAAAGAGCATACATCCCCTCTGCTTGTATGGAACTGGTCTCTGAGATGATTTGATCTGCTGCATAAACGTCCAAGGTAGAGGCGAAAACAAATCTTTTTAGATTTGGAAATTGATAAGATAAAAACTGACTCGTAAATTGTATGTTTTGATTCGCTTTTTCAATGTTGGAAATTTCATTATTGCTTTTCGGTGTGAAGGAACCTAAGTGAACAATATATTCTATTTTTTCCCTCAGCTCATCAGCAATTGTAAATGGAATTGGGTTGTTGTAATCAGCCTGAATCCATAGTAATGGACTAAGTGTTTTGTTTTCTTTTGAACCAACAATTACGATTTTATCTTGGTAGTTTTCGCAAAGAAAACGAAGATAGTGTGAACCAATAAATCCGTTTGTTCCTGTTACTAAGATCATAAAACCACAATTTCTTCCTCCATAATCTGGTCAGTCACCAAACGGGGACTTGTATCCATACCCCTCATCCAATATAAACCTTGGGGAAGTGGATTTATAAAAGTGTCTAATTGGGGAAAAATGCCATGGAGGGCAATGTTTTTATAGATTTCCGGAAGATTTAACCCAGCTTCAGTAAAAAATAGAATGGTTGTGAAAAATCTGGCAATATTAATTTCTGTAGGATTGGGAATCTGATTTTTATCATAGGTCATATCAACTCCATAGATGCCATGTGGACAATCATCAACAGCGAATACAGCTTTTTGAGCAATTTCGTCAACGGTTGGATCAGCAAAAGTCATACCTGTCTTAGTAACACCCGTCACACCTGAAAGTGTTCTGTTGCCATGAACCCAACCTTTTCTTTTTCTGGTTTGTGCTACAATTAATTTACCTTCATGCCAGATAGATAGCCAGGTTACAGTTTCCGGACTAAGCATTTCTGCGGCGATAAAATCTCCCCAACCCTTATATCTTTCAATCCATTTTTTTGCAAATTCAAAATCATTAGTGGGAACGGCACCTTTGCCACCACCACCTATTGAAGAGGCTCTTAGCCATATACTGCCATTTGGGTCACCTAATTCCTGAAAGGCTTTTTTTAAATCACCTTCATTATGAATTTTTAGATTTTGAGGTACCTGAATGCCAGCCGCCAGGAATTTTTGATATGATTTATATTTGTCAACACAAGTATCTATAACCTCATGTCTGGGAAGATATGTTTTTGTACCGAAGGAGTGAATCAAGGATCTGATTTTTGAAGCTTCAAATACTTCAAGGTCATTTTGAAAATGAATCAAATCAGGTTTTTCTTTGGCTAATATTTTAGAAAGTGCTTCAGAATAACTTTCATCATTTGCATAGGGAACCCAATATTTTTTATGCGCTGCAGATAATATCAAATCAGAGGGATCACTTCCCATTCCAATAATTGTATCTCCTGAATTGGCATGTAATAGGGAACGTATTACACCCTCTGAAGGGGCGCCACCAGCTCCAGCTATAAGAATTTTCATTTTAGTTTGTATTCTTTTTGTAAGGATTGAAATTGATAGTAATCTCTTATATAATCTTTCTCATCGTAAACGATACTGGCAATACACACCTGTACGGCATTGTGGGAGTATTTCATTTCTCTCCAGCATAGTTTTGGGATAAAAATACCTTGATCCGGGCTATCTAAACAAAATGAGAAAACTTCTCCTTTTATTGTTTCTATTTCCAATTCAACTTTTCCGGCTACGGCTATCAGGATTTGCTCCAGTTCCAAATGGGCATGCCCTCCACGACGCACATCTTCCGGAGTAAAGTAAGTCCAGTAAAATCTTTGTGGTGTAAAAGGCAATTGTTCATTTTCAGCAACAGAAATATAACCAAGTTGACTTTCTCCAATTTTTGGAAATGAAATATGATATGGCTTCATGGGTCTCATAGGGATTGGAAATTCGTGTGATAATGGAAATGGGGTCGAACGATACCAGGCAAAAGAGCGGAGTTTGCACCGATGTTCACGTTTTGAACTTCGAAGCTTATAATTTGCTCTGCAATATACAGGGGATATTTTTGATTTTCTCCGAATATGAGTTTAAAGTAATATTGTCCGGCATTCAATAAATGAGGAGGAATTTCAAAACTGACAGCGTACTGACCTTTCTTGGAGTCATTATGCTGAGAGAGCATAACACCGGTGTGAAAAACTGCAATTTCGTCAAGTGTTCTTAATTCAAAGGTTGCGTCTATGTTGGTGCTTTCTCTGTTATTTGTAAATAGTAAATCTATCTGAATACCGGAATGAATGCTGATGATATCTCCCTGAGCTGCTTTGGCAGAGAAAGAGTCAATTTTTATCCACTGATTTTGATGCTTGATATCAGCATGTAGAAATTGATACGATTGCCCTAAGACATTCATTTTTTGATAGGCAGCCACAGCCTCGAGGGCTGGACCTTGCATTTGTAATTGTCCATTTTTCAGAAGGATACCTTCAGAGCATAAATCCTTCACTGCAGCCATATTATGACTAACGAATAGAACTGTTCTACCCTGACCCTTGCTTACTTCATTCATTTTTCCCAGACATTTTTTTTGAAATTCTGAGTCGCCTACTGCAAGTACCTCATCTACTATCAATATCTCACTCTCTAAATGGGCCGCTACAGCAAAGGCTAATCTTACATACATGCCAGAACTGTATCTTTTTACCGGAGTATCAATATATTTTTCTACCCCACTGAAATGAACAATTTCATCAAATTTGGATTTGATTTCTTTTTTACTCATTCCCAAAATGGCACCATTTAAGAAAATATTCTCTCTACCTGTCATTTCAGGGTGAAATCCTGTTCCTACCTCCAACAAACTAGCTATACGCCCTTTAACCTTAATGCAACCCGTAGTCGGGGAGGTAACTCTTGAAAGTAATTTGAGTAAAGTACTTTTTCCCGCTCCGTTTTTGCCTATAATACCCAGCGCTTTTCCTTGTTCCAGGGAAAAGTCAATGTCTTTAAGCGACCATACATAGTTACTTTCATTTGGTCTGGTTCGATCGTTCACAGTCCCTAATTTCGTGTAAGGATCCTCTTTGCCTCTGATTTTATGCCAAAAACGGTTCAAATCATGAGACAGCGTACCCGTTCCCACTTCCCCTAATCGATACAACTTTGATAAATTTTCTACTTTGATTGCTATACTCATAGATATTTTAGACTGTGTCCATAAAGGATTTTTCGTTTCTATTAAATATAATCATTCCTGCTAATAAAATGATTGAGGTAAAGAGTGTAGTGTATAAAAGTCCGGACAAATCCAGACAGCCAGTTCCCAAAAGTCCATTGCGGAAAATTTCTATTAAATGAGACAGAGGATTTAGAGCGATCCAGCTGCGATATTTTTCTGGAAGGCTTTGCAGCGAATATATGACAGGTGTTGCGTACATGAGAAGTTGTACTCCAAATTGAATTAAAAAGCGTAAATCTCTGTATTTCGTCGTCAATGCTGTAAAAATTAAGCCCAGCCCCAAACCGATTCCTGCCATAAGGATGATCAAAATGGGGAAAAGTAAAATACTTGCTTGCATTTGAATTAAGCATCCCTGGTTTAAGTAATATAGATATACGGCAATTAAAAGTAAAAATTGAATGAAAAATTTGATGAGACCTGAGATTACTTTGGATAAGGGTAGAATGAGCCTGGGAAAATATACCTTACCAAAAATAGATGCATTTTGAATGAAAGTATCTGAGGTCTGATTGAAGCATTCCGCAAAATAATTCCAAAGAACGATGCCTGATAAGTAAAAAAGGACAGGCGGAATACCATCCGTCGGAATTTTAGCAATATTTCCAAAAACGAAGGTGAAAATCAAAGTTGTAAGTATAGGTTGAATAAAAAACCAAAGCGGACCCAGGATAGTTTGTTTATAAACGACAACCACATCCCTTTTGACAAATAAAAACAGTAGATCCTTATATTGAATAAGTTCTTTAAAATTTAGGTCTAACCAACCCTTTTTTGGTTTAATTTCAAGATCCCAGGAATTTTTGGGCATCATTTACATTGGGTTAAAAGGAATCAATTGAATCAAAACACAAGCGTAACTGAGGTGAAGTAAAAATAGAATTATTTTTACACTTTTCTTTTTTTTTAACATTCACTTGGGATCAAATCTTCCTTAAGACCGCATCAAAACAAAAGATTTGCTTTGTATTCCGTTTTTACGAATCAGTCGGTTGATATACATGCCATTGGGTAACTGCAAATCGGAAATAAAAATTTGCTGCAATCCTTTCCCGAATTGATATTGCTCCTCCCAAATAATTTGACCACGTATATCAATAATTTGAACTATAACCGGCTCATTTTCTTCACTTGTATTAAATTCAATTTGATAAGAACCTGAGTTTGGATTCGGATATAATTTCCAAGCTTCCTCTTCCTCCGGAACAGGTGTAGGAACTACAATCGTTATAGGTTGGCAAAGGG
>CAZNNX010000067.1:0-9244 GCA_964574485.1 uncultured Saprospiraceae bacterium
TCTCTTACTAAGGCCCTGACAAATGATATCATTTGTCTTTGTCCCATAGAAAGAGTAGCTCCCCTTTCCATCACTTGATAATTATAGGTGCCTGGTAACTTTAAAATAAAAGTATTTGCCCCTATTGCCTTAGCTGCCGCTATCACTTTCTCCTCGGTGATGAAAGGGTCCCTCAATGTAATATTTTCCATAATGGTTCCTGAAAATAAAAATACATCCTGTAAAACAACAGCCATTCTTTTTCTTAGAGAACCTATTTCAATTTCCTGTAGTTTGTAATCATCGATTCTGATTTCTCCTTTTGAAATTTCATAGAACCGGTTGAGTATGTTGATGATCGAACTTTTTCCTGCACCCGTACTCCCTATGATAGCCAAACTCTTTCCCGGGGAAAGTTCAAAACTAATCTGTTCCAATGTCCAGTTGGGTTGTTTGTCATCCTCCAAATCCTGTTGATAGGTAAAATAAACATCCTTAAATTCAATTTTACCTTGTAAGGATTGAATTTGTAAATTCCCGTTCTTCTGATTTTCTTTTTGATTATCGATTAATTCAAAAACTCTGTTTGCCGCTACCATACCCATTTGTAGGGAGTTGAACTTGTCCGCCAGCATTCGAACAGGTCTGAATAGCATCCCCAAATACAAAGGAAATGCTACCAGTACACCAATACTCAACTCGTTTCTCATAATTTCTCCAGCTCCATACCAGACCATTAATCCCAAGGATGCAGCAGAGAGGATTTCAACAATCGGAAAAAATACGGCATAGTAAAAAATTGACTTTACATTGGCCTCAGTATATTTCTTATTAATGATTTTAAATTTGTCCATCTCCTGTTTCTCAGCATTGAAAATTTGAACAATCTTCATCCCCGAAATTCTTTCCTGAAGAAAAGAATTCATAATAGAAACCTGTGATCTGATTTGCTCAAATGATTTTTTAACGGCTTCTTTAAACCAGTAGGAAGACCAAAGTAAAAAGGGAAGTGTAATCAAACATACCAATGTGAGCGACCAGCTGCTGTAAAGCATGATACCCAGTACAAATATCATTGTAAGAATGTCAGAAACAATCGTAATTACTCCCTCAGAAAATACAGTATTGATTGTTTCAATATCACTGATGGTTCTTGTGGTTGAATTTCCCACAGGTGTTTGGTCGAAATAGGTTACTCTTTTCTGTAATATGTAGGAAAAAACTTTGATTCTCAAGTCTTTAATGATAGATTGACCTAACAATCCTGTAACATAGGTAAATAAGTAAGAGAGAATGGCCTCAATAAATAAGAAAAAACATAAAATTAATATCATGTAATGGAGCCCCCAAAAGTTTTCCTTCACAATGAAATCATCAACTGTAACCTGCACCAAATAGGGGCGGATGATGGATATGGGAGCAAGAAAAAGGGAAAGGAAAATAGAGGAATAGAACAAAGACTTGTAAGGAAAAGCCAATGATATGATCCTGAAGAGCAAGGATGTATTTTTTTTCTCTGCTGATTTATTTCTTTGAGTAGAATTCAATTTTTTTTTCTGCAAATATAAGATACTAGTACAGAAAAATTCTCTTTTCAGACCCGAACAAAAAAGTTTTAAATTATAAATTGTTTATTTTTTAATTTATAATAGAATCTTTTTTTACTGCTTATCTTTTTTTCTTATATTGAACTCTGAATAAAACCTTAACCAAACCCTACCGTATTTCACAATGGCTGTTTCTTTTGACGTTCTTTCAAAATTACCATATCCGGGTTTAAGAGCTTTTAGCGAAAGTGAAAAAAATGTCTTTTTTGGCAGAGACAGACAATTGGATGAACTTCTAAGAAAGATCCGAACGAATCGGTTCTTGGCTGTTGTTGGTAATGCAGGAAGCGGAAAGTCATCTTTGATACATGCCAGTTTTGTTCCTAAATTAAAAGATGGTTTCAATGGCCAGAGTGGAAATAGATGGAGGATAGCTACCTGCAAACCTTCTGATAATCCTTTGGCATATTTGGCTGCAGCATTGGCTCAACGTAATGTTTTGCATCCTGATGAAAAAATGGACCCCAATTATCCATCAACCATTGAAAATGTATTGAGAAGAGGTAGTTTGGGTATTGTAGAAGCTTACAAAACATCTTCAGTATCAAAGGATAATCTCTTAATTGTAATAGATCAATTTGAAGAAATATTTGCTTACGCCAAACAATCTCAAAGTGCAGCTGATGATGCGGCTACCTTTGTTAATTTGCTTTTAAATGCAAGCAGACAAAGAGAATACGCAATTTATGTTGTATTGACAATGAAAACTAATTTTATTGGCTCCTGCACAGATTTTAGAGGATTGCCTGAAGCCATCAATGATGGTCAATTTTTGGTTCCAAGACTAAAAACGGAGGAGTTAAAAAAAGCTATCATTGCCCCAGTAAAAGAAGTTGGTGCGACTATAGATCAAGATCTGGTTAATAAAATAATATTGGATTTAGGGGAAGATTTTGAAGATTTACCCGCCCTTCAGCACCTAATGATGCGTGTTTGGGATAATTGGGTAGAAGATTGTGATCCTTCCATGCCTATCAGTTTAGGTCATTACGAGGCCGCGGGCGGTATACAAAAAGCACTTTCCTTTCATGCAGAACAAGCTTTTCAGGCAATGGATACTCCTGAGAAAAAAATAATTGCAGAAAGACTATTCAAGGCAATCTCGGAAAAAGGTGTAGCTGATGCAAAAGCACAAAGAAAAACCGTCACAATCAAGCAGTTGATGGCCCTTACTTCTGCGCCATTTACTACGGTAACTGCCGTTATTCATACTTTTAGCAGATCTGGCAGACAATTTATTCAGGCAGCTGATCTTCCAGACATGGAAGAAAATAATACCATCTCAATAACTTATGATAGCCTCTTAACTGGATGGGAGAGAATGATTCTTTGGATGGATGAAGAGTTTGAATCCGCTGAATTATACCAGAGAATTTCTGCAGCCGCAGCTACTTATTTGGATGGAAAAGGCGGACTTTGGAATGATCCGGAGCTGAGTCTGGCTTTGAAATGGATGGACCCTCAGACCTACGATCCTCAAAATCCTCATAAATTAGCTCCTAATCTGGCTTGGTCTAAAAGATACAACGATTCTTATCAGGATACGATTGATTTTATCTTAAAATCTGAAGCAGCACATTCTAAAAAAGAAACTGCAATACTCGAAGATGCCGACAAAAAGAAAAAAACAAGACAGTTAATAACTTATTTAAGTTTAGGCTTTGCAGCTGTTTGTCTTCTGCTGTTACTTCTGGCCGGTGTTGCCTTGGAAAGCGCTCGAAGAAGTGCTTTGATGGCAGATCGTAAAGCCAAGGAAGCTAGATTGGCAGCATATCAGGCTGAATTAGCCAAACAAGATGCAGCAGGTAAAGAATTTTTGGCTTTGATTAACGCTCGTAGAGCAGATCAGGAAAGGCTTATGGCTGAGTCAGCAACTGAGCGTGCCATTATGTCTGCAGAAATTGCACAGCAAAGATCCCTGGATGCAAGAAGGTCTGAAGCAAGAGCCCTCGTGGCATTTGATTCCGCTAGAGCAGCTATGGCCAGAGCCGAAAGAGAAAGATTGAAAGCCTTGGAAAAAGAAAGAATGGCAAATGAACAGAAAAATATTGCCGATGCGGAACGTTTAAAAGCAATAAAGACTAAAGGCCTTTCTTTGGCTCAGTCCATTTCAGTGAAATCCTGGAAGGTTGAAGACCCTGATGTACAGTCACTTTTGGCCTTAGAGGCGCATGAAATAAACAAATCAAGTGAAGGCAAGCCTAATGATGCCTATGTCTATGAAGCCCTTTATAAAGCCGTAGATAAAATGCAAAATGTTAAGGATAATCCAGACTTTAACACACTGTCTATTCCGCCCGTTGGACTCGACAGATTGGGTTCTGTGAGAAGTATTGTAGTGAGCAACAAACAAGATGAAAAAGATACAAAGGTTTACACCACAGGTTCTGATGGTTGGCTTTTAAAGTGGAACCTAACTCAATTTAAATCAAAAGAAGATCGTATTAAAAATGGAAAACCTGAAGAAATTGCCAAAAACAAGAGCGATAAAGTCTCCAGAACTCTAGATATGAGTATTGACGGTAAATATTTAGCAAGAGGAGGAGATTTGGAATATATTGAACTTTTTGATGTGGCTAAGAAAGATAGAGTTTTGACTATCAATGCGCACAGAAGCAGAAGAGTTTGGGATCTTGAATTTATGCCTGATGGCAACGCAATCATTTCGGCTGGAGATGATGGTTCAATCAAATATTCCAATTTGAAAGGACAGGTTACACCTATTGTGGAGGGATTGAAAAACAGAGTTACCAATATTTCTCTTTCCGGCGATGGTCAACATGTAGCCGGAGTAGGTAACAGCTCTGATGTTTCCATATGGAATGTTAGAACCGGACAAGAAGAATTTAAATTAGATAATCCGTACAACAAAAGAAATGCTACGGCCGTTGCAATCAGCCCTGCTGGACGATTTGTAGCTGTAGGCTATCAGGATGGCGCTTTATTGATATGGGATATTTATGATTATATTCAGAAAAGAAATGACTACAGGCCAGATCGCTTACTCAACCATAGTGCCAAAATAAATGATATCGCATTTTCTGATGACGGAACTTCTATTTTGGTAGCCGGTTTAGACAAAAGAGCCACCTTGTGGAAAATTTGGGACAGAAGGTATGAAAACTTTAACAATGAAAAAGAATTCCCCTTCAAGGATCCAAAATTCCAGCCCATTCGATTAGAAGATCATTCAGATTGGGTTCTTTCTGTAGCTTTTAGCCATGATGGAAAAAAAGCAATTACTGGTTGTGCAGATGGAACTGTAAAAATGTACGAAATTGAAATGTCAAGGTATGCAGAACAAATCTGTGGAATGGTGAGAAAGAATTTAAGTAACAGAGATTGGAAAAAATATATTGGAACTGACGATACTGAAAAAGATCCTTCCAAACAAAAATTATATATCATAACAGCCGATGGAAAAAGATCGCCACTCTCAACCTGTGGTTCTGATTATCCACAGGATAGCGACAATAAATAAATTGGTATTTCATGAAAAAAATAATCCTGCTTGCCTCTTTACTAGCTTGTTTTGCATTTCTTTCAGCACAAAATCTGGATGCTACCCTTTGTAATGATAGATTAGAGGAAGCTAAAAAAAGTTTTCAGTCCGGACAGTTAGAAGAAGTAAAAGATAAAATAGAGGATTGTTTGAATTTAGGAAAGAAAGTTTTCTCAAAGGAAAAGTCTATTGAGGGATACCAATTACTTACAGAAAGTTTTTTATTTAGAAATGAAATAGATGAGGCTACTGTCTCTTTTGAAAATATTTTACGCAAAAATCCGCTTTTTGTGGCTGATACCTCAGATCCCAATAATTCCTACGACCTTATTTATCTCTCGAGAACCTACAACAGAAAACCCATTATTTCACTGTTTCTTAATGCAGGTGTCAATTATTCCAAACTTGAAATTCTTCAAAATTATAATACTGACAATAACCAGCTCAGAGCAGAAGATTATAATCAATTTACTTTAGGATACAATGCCGCTCTTGGATTGGAAGTTCCTGTTTGGAGAGATTTTACCTTTGTTTTTGAAACCCAATTTGCCATGCGTTCATACATGTTGTATGATACAGCATTTATTAGTTCGAACCTTTTAAATCCAAGACAAGCCAATTATTCCTATTCACTACTTCAGTTTACAGAAAACCAATATTATATTGATTTCCCCCTGATGCTGAGATATGAACAATACTTTAAACAATCCAGCAAAATCATTCCTTATCTCTATGCTGGTCTAAAACCCAGTTTGCTCTTTAGTGCTGATTTGGTCAATATTCAAAGAAATACGAACAGAGAAACCCAGGGAGGTGGTGCAGTGGTTGGTGGAGAAACTGTTTTGCCCATTTCAGGACTGGGGATTCAATCTAAAGATGAGTACGGTAACCAATCTCTTAGAAATGTTTTTAACCTGGCTTTGGTTTTAGGTGCCGGAGCAAAGATGCGAATTGGATCTGACTTTTTAGTCCTTGAACTCAGGTACAATAGATTCCTCTTTAATTCTGTGAATACAGAAAACAGGTATTCTAACCGTGATTTAATTTACCAATATCAGCATGTGGATAATGACTTTAGAATGGATAATTTTTCCTTTTCTATCGGTTTTGAAAAGTCATTTTACAAGCCTAGAAAGAAAAGAACCTTTGATCCGAGTATCGTAAATACCAAACTTGAAAATTTATTAAAGAAAGAAAAAAATAATGCCCAAAGAACTACAGATTCTGAATTAAAAAGAGAATTGAACAGTTATATAAGAGATTTGGAAAGAGACAAACCCGGAATTTTAGAGGATGTCAGAAGGGGTAGGGCAAGTTCAGATTTAATAAAAGATGCTACCAAAGAATTTGATAAAATTAAAGATGGTGTTAAATAATATGAAATATCTATCAATCATTAGTTTGCTTCTTTTGTTGTCTTGTGCCAAAGAACAAATCGCACCAGCAAATCAAAAGTTTGCATTCTTAAAATATTTTGGTCACGTCCGAGAACAACAGGCCAGTGATATGAAGCCAACAGCCGATGGCGGCTATATATTAATAGGTTCTTCGAATTCATTTTCATCAGGTAATTTTAATGATATCTACCTGGTAAAAACTGATACCCTGGGTAATGAAATCTGGTCAAAAACTTTTGGAGACGGTGCTTCTGGTTTTGATGAAAAAGGTGTTGCTGTTGTTGTTTTGGCAAATGATGAAGGATATTTAATAGCAGGCAATAGAACTACAATTACACTTGTCAACGGTGAGCCTACTCCCGGCAAAACAGTCATTGTTCTTTATAAATTAGATATGGATGGTGTTGTTGTTTGGCAAAAAGAACTAAGACCAAACGAAATTCCTCCACAATCTACCCTTTTAAGAGATCGGGTCAGAGATATAAAACAAACACCCGATGGTGGATTTATACTTATTGGAGAAACAAATGATGTAAATGTCACCAAAAATGAATATCCAACTTTCAGACAATACGATACCCAGGATATTCTCGTCCTAAAACTTGATTTAGACGGTAATATAATTTGGGAATCTGTTCGTGGTTTTGTAGGAGAAGACTTTGGCTCATCTGTAGATTATGTCAATGGCGATTTTGTTATTATCGGTACAGCTGAGATAAAATTAGGGTTAAACCAAAATATACCTGTTTTTAGAAAGGAAGTTTTGGCCGCTAAGTTGAAAGGCTCTACTGGCAATGAAATTATTTATAATAATTTTGGCGCAACAGATATGATGTTGAATACATCCTATGCCGCCTTTGATACCTTGACGGGCTATTTGACAGTTGTTGGTCACGTGCTTGATCTACCATTGACCTTAGATCCAAGAGAAGGAGACCTCATGGTGTTACAACTCACAGAAGATTTGATTGAAACAAGACGTGTGTTTTATGGAAAAACGAGCGGTGGCCTTTCAGGTATTTCCAATAATGTAAGTGCCGGTTCCATCGCACTTGTGCCTTCTCAAATTCAAGGTACGAATGCCTCATTTATTCTAACAGCTACACATAATGTCGGAAATGGAGGTGCGGAATGTATTTTGGTCAAATTAAATTCAGATTTATCAACGGATTGGTCAGGACAACCCAGATTTTTTGGAAGACCAGGAGAAAATGGTAATTGGTTGCCAGGTAATTTTGCAAGAAGGGTATTTCCTGTTTTAGAACTTGTGCCGGGTACAGATAGAAAGGAATTGAAAGGATATGCTTTCACCGCTACCTTCAATACAGGAACTAATACAATGATGGGCCTTGTTAAAACAAATACACAAGGTACTATGACGCCTGAATGATTTTTCTAAAGGTTAAGTTTATTCTTTCCTCTTTACATCCGGTTCTTTTCGGAATGGCATGTGTCCAGTTATCCTGCGTCTTACCACGCATGACAAGCAAATCCCCATTCTGTAATTCAATGCGTATTAATTTTTTTGTTGTTTTATTTTTGAATAAAATGGTTCTGCAGGCTCCCAGACTCAGGGAAATGATTTCTGGCAAATCACCTAACTCTTTTTCATTATCACTATGATGGCCCATTGAGTCCTGCCCATTCCGATACCAATTGCATAAAACACTGTTCATTTCAATTTTTGTAAGTTCAAAAATCTCTTCTCTGATTTGAGTTAGAATGGAGTTCCAGGCCAGGGGTCTGTGTATGGTCTTGGAGTAGGTATAACTACATTCCTCGTCACCATACCAGCAAACCAATCTGGGCTCAAGTACCTTTTTGCCAAACATAATGATATGCTTTTGCTCCCATTGACACTGTGATTTTAATTTGTTAATCCATAGATCGGACTCTTTTTCAAATTTTTTAGGATAAATAATCAGTGCTGAGTCAAGGTCCAGTTGAATTTGATATGACTCATTAAAAATGTTAAATAAATCTGGCATTTATTTTGATTAAAATTATCGAAATTTGCAGTAAACCTAAATGTATGTCTCCAAAAACAAAAAAGTTCATTAAAATCTTTGCTATATCAGGATTTTCAATATTTTTCCTGTTTATCGTTTTTGCCATTTCGATTCCTTTTCTTTTTAAAGATAAAATATTGACAGAGGTAAAAAAAGCAGCAAATCAACAAATTAATGCCAAACTTGATTTTAAAGATGTTAGCTTATCTCTTATATGGACCTTTCCCGATTTTAGTTTTGGAATGAAATATTTTTCTTTAACTGGAATCGATGAGTTTAAGGGCTATAAATTGGCTCAGGTGAAGAATTTTTACTTTAAGATAAATCTTTTGGATGTTTTTTACGGGAGATATGACATCAAAGGAATAGAGATAGAAGACGCTGATTTTAAAGTAAAAATTCTAAACAACGGGAAAGCAAATTATGATATTTTAAAAAAGATAGAGGAAAAAGATAAATCTGAAAAACAGACGGATTTTAGAATCAGATTGAATTATTATAAATTGAAGAATACACAATTGGTTTATGATGATGCGCCCAATCAGGTTTATCTGAAAATTGAAAATTTAAACCACAAGGGTAGGGGTAATTTTTCAAATACTATTTTTGATATTTTTACTCAAACCCAAATTGATAAAATATCTTTTTCTTATGCAGGTGTTCCTTATATCAAAAACGCCCAAATAAAGGCCGAGGTCAATCTGGGGGTTGATTTAAACGAAATGAGGTTTAAACTACTTGATAACCAAA
>CAZNNX010000067.1:9254-15747 GCA_964574485.1 uncultured Saprospiraceae bacterium
AAATGCAAATGGAGAATTAATTATTTCTGATAAAGGTTATACATTTAAAAAATTCAAACTTTCAACGCCAAATACAAATTTTGCTTCTGTACTATCCCTATTACCTGCAGCTTATACTTCAAATTTTAAGGAGGTAAAAACAAAGGGAAGTTTTTCTTTCAATGCTTTTTTGGATGGTCTCTATCATGCCCAATCTATCCCCTCATTTCAGTTGGGGCTACAAATTAAGGATGCCTATTTTAAATATCCCAATTTATCCCTGCCTGTAGAACAAATTAATGCGGATATACAATTAAATCAACCTGGAAATCGTATGGATCAACTGGTGGTTCAGGTAAATCAGCTTGGATTTCAAATTCAAAAAAATAAGGTGCAGGCTCGCCTTTTACTTAAAGAATGTAGTACAGATCCAGATCTCAATATGACATTGAATGCCAATGTAAATCTGACTGAATTACATAAAGCCTTTCCAATGAATGAAGTAGAAAACTTATCAGGAATGATTTCAACTGATTTAGAAGTGCAAACCAAAATGTCTTATGTACAGAATAAGGTATATGATAAAGTTAAACTAAACGGAAAACTTGAGCTCAAAGATTTTATTTACCAGCAAAAAGGGAGTTCTAATGTATACATCAACCAACTTAGTATGAATTTTAGCCCTGAGTTGATAGATATTCCCTTGTTCAATTTGAAAAAAGGTAATTCTGATTTTGTAGGAAAAGGTCGCCTGGACAACCTGCTTACTTATTTTTACGGAGGTAAAATCATGTCGGGTTACCTGGAGATAGAATCAAATCAGATCGATTTCAAAGATTTCATCTATGGCGCTTCAAAATCATCAGAGCAGGGCAACTCCTTTCAGGATACCAGTGCAAATAGTAAAGGTGAAAAAGTATTTGATAAATGGGATTTTGCCATTCGATTCAAATCAAAAAAGTTGATCTACGATCAATATAATATGGAGGATTTTTCTTTGAGTGCCAATTTATCGCCCAGCAGAATGAAACTGAATGAACTTCAATTTCTTTTGGGAAAATCAAATATGCAGTTAAAGGGTCAGATAGATCAGGTGTTTAGCTATTTATACGATCAGGGTACATTGAAAGGAGATATTGAATTCAAAACAAATTATCTGAATTTAAATCAATTCATGAACGCAAAGGCCGAGGAAATGGAACCTCAGGTGCTGGAGCAAAATCCTAAGGAAGCAACATCTTCACTCAAACCCTTTGAAGTTCCTTCGAAGATCGACATACATTTTACTGGGAATGCTGAAACATTGATTTATGATTCTTATCAAATGAAAAAAGCTAAAATAGATATCAGAGCTAAAGATGAAAAATTAGACATCATAGATCTCAGTTGCATTTTATTTGGAGGGAATATTGCGCTGAATGGATCTTACGAAACTAAGAACCTTTCTAAACCCAAGTTCCAGCTTAATTATAACATAAACAAAATTGATATTGAATCATTGGCACAGGGTATGCCTACAATCACCTATCTAACTCCGGCCTTAAAGCAAGTAAAAGGTAAACTGAGTTCTCAGATGAAATCCGAAGGTGAATTAAATCCGAACCTTTATCCAGACCTGAATAATTTATTTTTAAACGGTATGGTAGAAACCTTCGATATACAAATTGCTTCTTTACAACCTCTAAAGGATTTAAGTGAAAAGTTAAAAATAAAAGAGCTGGAAAAAATTAATATCTCCAATACAAGGAATTTTATAAAACTGGAAAAGGGTAGATTTACCCTGGATCCTGTCTTTTTCAAACACAGTGGAATTGAAATGAGTTTTGCCGGTTCTCATGGCTTGGATCAAACCATGAAATATATGTTGAAGATGAGAGTTCCAAAACAACTTTTAGAAAAATCATCAGTTGGGCAGGTTGCCTCAGAAGGATTAAAAAACATCTTAGGTCAGGTAAATAAATTGGGGATCAAAATTGATGAAGTTGAATTCATCAACATAGCAGTTGATATCAGCGGTACGCTTAAAAAGCCAATATTTACACCTAAATTTTTAGGGGCAGAAACAAAAACAGGTCAGTCGCTAGGTAATCAATTACAAGAATCTATTAAGGCTGAGGCTGAAAAATTAAAGGCAGAAGCAGAAGCGAAATTAAAAGCAGAAGCTGAAAAACTAAGAGCAGAAGCAGAAGCCAGACTAAGAGCTGAGGCTGAAAAAGCAACGAAAGAATTGGAAGAAAGAGCCAGGGTGGAAGCTGAGCGTCTCGCTAAGCAATTAAAAGACAATGCTGAGGCAAAGAGAGTAAAAGACAGTATAGAATCAGCACTGAAAGCAGCTAAAGAAAAATTATTGAAGGATAAACTAAAGGAAATAAACATTCCCAACCCATTCAAAAGAGGGAATTAATTGAGGCCTAACTTTTTTAGAATATCTTCTTTGCTCATTTTATACTGTGTTCCTGAAACCATATCCTTTAGTGTGAGTAAACCACTTTGTATTTCTTCAATTCCTATGATAATGGCAAATGGGAAACCCAGTTTATCAGCATATTTCATTTGTTTTTGAAACTTACTAGCTTCTGGATAAACCTCTGTTTTTATTTCTGACTTTCTGAAAAAATGAGCCAGTTCAAATGCATAGGAAATACAATCCTTGTCCATTGGTAGCAATATGACATCTCCAACAGCTTTTTCTGCCTTTTGGAATTTGTCAAGTTGAAGTAAAACATCGTAAATTCTGTCAGCACCAAAAGAAATTCCTACTCCGGAAATTCCCTCCCAACCGAAAATTCCGGTTAGATTGTCATATCTTCCACCTCCGCCAATACTTCCCATTTTAACCTCGGTTTGTCCTTCCACAAGAGTATCAACTTCAACCTCGAATATACAGCCGGTGTAATAACTTAACCCTCGAGCCAGAGTTAAGTCTACCTCAAATCGATTTTGAAACCTGTATGATTTTAAATAGGCTAACACTTCATCGATCTCTTGTATTCCTTTTTGAGCAGAGGAATTCTCTTTTGAAAATTTTAGCTTAATCTGCTCCCAGTTTTTTGTTGATAATAAATTTTGTAAAAAATCTATGTCCTCAGTGCTGAATCCCAACTGACTAAGCTCATTTCCAACGCCATTCCAACCGATTTTATCAAGTTTATCAAGGCTAATTGTCATGGGGACAAATAGCTCTTTTTTTTGAACAGCTTCAGCAATACCCTCTAATAATTTTCTGTGATTGATTCTAATTTTTACTCCTAAATTAAGTTGATAAAAAGCCTGGTCGTAAATTTGCATCAGCTCAGCTTCGTACAATAATGAATCAGATCCGACAACATCAATATCACATTGGTAAAATTCTCTGTATCTACCCTTTTGGGGGCTATCGCCTCTCCAAACTGCCTGAATTTGCTGCCTTTTAAATGGAAGGCTAATCTCATTCCGATTCATCACAACATATCTTGCAAATGGTACTGTTAAATCGAATCGAAGTCCTCTTTTACATAAATCAAATGCTATCTGTTGTGCTAATCTTTCTTTTTGTAATACTTTTTTTCGATCAGATTTATCTACTTCCAGATTTTGATAACTATCCAGTTTTTCTGGTTTTAATTGTGTTAAAAAATCTCCGTTGTTTAGAATCTTGAATAATAATTGATCTCCTTCTTCACCGTATTTACCTGTTAAAGTGTCTAAGTTTTCCATCGCTGGGGTCTCTAGTGGCTGATACCCATAAATAAGAAATAAATGCTTTAACGTATCAAAAATATAATTTCTACGCATCACTTCTTGAGGAGAAAAATCTCTCGTTCCTTGTACAACTTGTGGTTTCATATATTGATTTTCAAAGCTTAATATATTATAAATTGCGTGTTTGTTTAAAATTCAAATATTTTCTATCAAAATTATACCATAATTTTAACAATCTAATACAACTTTGACTAAAATTGCTAAATTTGCAGATTGTTGTATCCTGACTTATTTAAAGTTTTAACAACACTAGGGTAGAAGAGATGAATGAAAAAAACCTTTTATGGCTTTCCTCAGAATTGCAAAAGCATACTGTAGAATTACTAAAGGCGGTTAATTTCGTTAAAAATGAGTCTGTTTCTAATTATCCTGTGCTTGTTGTAATGGAAAAAGGATTGGAAACTGCTTTAGGTATTGACCTTAAATTTGTGAATAGTGAGCTTTGTTTCTCATTAACCACCTTGGAAGAACTCTATGTTAAAAATTTAATGAAAGCCGAAGCAATTGATGATTTTAGAAGTTTGTACAACAAAAAAGATGAATGTTTTTGCGTTCTGACTTTTCTAGGAGAAAAACCAAATTTTGTTTTTGTACCTATGTTTCATCAGACTTGATTGCCAAAACCTACATTTTTATTTTTTTTACGTTTTATTTGAACTACTACCAAAGGATCTAAATTAACAAAATATGTACCCTAACAGCTGCATGGTTTCAGTAAAAAAAGGTTTTTTTCTTTTGATTTTATCAGCCTTTTCATTTGGAAATCTATTTTCAAACAATGGGAATGATAACTCAAAAAGCAATTCAAAGAGTGATGTTCCAAAGTCAATTCAGAGTGTTTCTATCACCTTATTAAATAATGTTTCCTGTTTTGGAGGAACAAATGGCGCCCTGCAAGCCAATACGGTTGGTGGAGTTTCTCCTTACACCTTTTCTTGGTCCAATGGTAGAACCACCTCTTCCATCACAGGTTTGGCAGCTGGTAATTATTGCGTAACAGCAACAGATGCGAACGGAGCAACTTTCACAGATTGTTTTGCAGTCACGCAACCAACTGCATTAAATGCGAGTTCGATTATCAATTCTAGTTTTAATGGATTTTCCGTTTCTTGTTTTGGCTCCTCTAATGGTTCTGCAACTGCAAGTGTATCTGGCGGTACTCCCCCTTATTCTTTTGTTTGGGACATAGTTTCTCAAACAACTCAAACGGCAACTGGCTTAGGTGCTGGTACCTATTGTGCTTATATTTTAGATGCCAATGGATGTAGAGATACAACTTGTGTTAGCTTAACACAACCTACTGCCATCTCTGTTGCTACTACCTCCACCGCTGTGGCATGCTTTGGCCAGTCTACAGGTACTGCCACTGCTAATCCATCTGGTGGTACAGGAGCCCCCTTTACTTTTCTTTGGGCAAATGGCCAAAATAGTCAAACAGCAACTGCATTGGCAGCCGGTATTTATGGTGTAACTGTTACAGATTTAAATGGTTGTGTTGGTACTGGTTCTGCCATTATTACCCAACCCGCAAATCCTGTGATTGCAGGTGTCAATATTACAACCCAAATTGGCTGTTTTAATGGAACAAATGGTGTGGCCACAGCTTTTGGGAATGGAGGTGTATCTCCTTATACATTTTTGTGGGATGGAAATGCCTTGGGTCAAACAACAGCAGCAGCTTCAGGCTTGAGTGCAAGAAATTATTGCGTCACAGTTACTGATGCCAATGGATGTACCGATGATGTATGTATTACACTTACTCAGCCTTCTTTGATTGTTCCCAGCATTGCAAGCACGGTAAATGTGGCATGTAGAGGTCAGGCTACTGGTTCTGCAACTGGTACTGCTACAGGTGGCTCTGGATTGTACAGCTACTTATGGGATAACAGTGCATCAAATCAAACCACTGCTACTGCCTCAGGTTTGTTGGCCGGTTCTTACAATGTAACAATAACAGATCAAAATGGCTGTTCAGGTGTTGCTGTTGCCACAATTACAGAACCTTCAGGATCAGTAGATGTGAATGCTGTCATCACTTCAAATTTCAATGGACAGTCATTGTCTTGCTTTGGATCAAGTAATGGTCAGGCTTCAGCCGCCGCTATTGATGGTACAGCCCCATATTCCTTTTTATGGTCTAATGGGACCACAGGTAATGTAGCCAATAACTTATCTGCAGGGACTTACATCGTTACTGCTACTGATGCCAATGGATGTAGAGATACAGCTTCTGTAACCTTCGTGAACCCAACGGCTGTAGTTCCAACTACAAATTTATTAGCCAATGTTCTTTGCTTTGGTGGTAACAATGGTTCTGCCTTTGCAACTTCTACAGGCGGAATTCCTCCCTATAGTTATGTATGGACAAATGGTCAAACTACCACTACGGCTACTGGTTTGTTAGCTGGAAATCAGTGCGTTTCAGTTACAGATGCAAATGGATGTTTAGTGTCCTCATGTATTAGTATTACACAGCCAAATACTGCAGTTACTGCACTAGCCAATATCACTTCTGCTCCCTCTTGTAATGGATCAACCAACGGTATCGCTAATGTGGTGGCAAGTGGAGGTGTTTTACCATATTCATATGCATGGAGTGCCAGTGCTGGAAGTCAATTAACTTCAATTGCAACAGGTTTAAGCTCTGGAACACATACTGTAACTGTCACAGACGCCAACGGTTGTACTATTTCTGCTTCTGTAACTTTACCTTTGATTCCCATCGTAAACATCAGTATACCAAGTGTAACGAACGTAATCTGCTTTGGAGCTA
>CAZNNX010000068.1:0-15661 GCA_964574485.1 uncultured Saprospiraceae bacterium
AATTGGTTTATTCAAACAAAATTGAATAATTATTTAGCAAAGATATCTATATTTGTTGTCAAATCCAATAAATACAAATCTATGGTCCAACCGATTCGCCTGCTATTTTTTTTCATTGTCATGTCACTTTTTTTCTCCTGTCAAAGAGTTGTAGAATCAGATCAATACGGAGAAAAATTTGAATTGAATTCCCCACTTAGTCCTGATGAATGCATTCATGCACTTGAGACAAAAAAAAACATGAAGAAATTTACCATTGATGACAATCAAACTATTCAAGGTATGCAGGCACAGGTGAAGGGAAAGATTACAGCTATGTGTAAAATGTCAGGATGTTGGTTTGACTTAGAAACTGCAGAAGGATTAACTTTACACGTAACCATGAAAGACCATCAGGCAACCAATCCAAAGTGGATAAATCAACAGGTAGTCGTGAATGGCTATGCCTATATGGAGAAAGTTTCAAGAGAGCAACAAATAGCTGAACTCAAGGAGAATGCTGCCACTAAGGAAGAAATAAGTGAAGTTAAAACTGAAAAAAAATCATTTCAACTATACGCCTTAGGGGTACAAGCAAGCAAGTAAAATTTTCCAAAACGACTTTTTTTTTCTGAAAAGTTTGACTATTTGAAATAAAGACCGATATTTGCAACGCCTTGAACAAGGGCATTGATTCTGTAGCTCAGCCGGTAGAGCATTTGACTTTTAATCAAAGGGTCTCGGGTTCGAATCCCGACAGAATCACAGAACCTCTTCATTCGAAGAGGTTTTTTATTTTATCAGACCATTCAAAACAAGGCCTAAAATGTACTTTTTTAGGACAAAACTTATATCTTTGTCCTTTTGAAGAAAATGAGATAATTTGATTGATTTTACCATCAGATTCTCAAGTATTTACATAAAAGAAGATGTCAAATATGTTTGTTAAAATATCCTATGATCCTTTCAAAATCTTAAAATATTTATTTTTAACAATGATTTTGATCGGAATGCCATTGCAAATTCAATCTCAATGTGCACTCTCCCTTCAGTATATCGTGGTTTCCCAACCACAATGCGGTAATGCTAATGGACAGGTTGAACTTTATGCAGTTGGGGGACAAAATGCCATTCAATACCTTTGGTCTTCAGGCCAAACTACCTCTTCTGTCTCAGGATTAAGTGCAGGTCTGTATCAGATTACAATCTCAGATGGAAGTACCTGCCCCCCCGTAGTTGAACAGGTATTCCTCGAAAATGGCAATTTTAGCATACCTTCATTCACCCTAGGTGCTGAAAATTGCAATCAAAACAATGGTCAAATCAATCTACTATCTGTTGATTCACTCTTGGTAAGTTGGAGTGGAGCACAAACAGGTAGCAGCAGTCAAATCATATCTGGTAATTATGTAATACCAAATCTCACAGCAGGTAATTATATACTAAGCTACTCAAATGCTCAGGGTTGTGTTTTGTTTGATACACTAAGTTTGCCTCAATTGGGTCAGTTGAGTCAAACGACTAGCATTTTAAGCAGTCCGAGCTGTGGTGGGATCAATGATGGATCCATCCGTGTGCAAGTGAACACAGGTTCACTCCCATTCACTTATTATCTCAATGGGGCGCTAATTGGTACTTTCAGTACAAATGTTAGATTTTTCTCAAATCTGGTAGCCGGAGTTTACCAAATCAGAAGTGTCGATGCGAATGGCTGTGAAATCACAGATCTCGTCATACTTGATGAAGTAGCTGCCAATCCATTGAACATTAATGATTTTACAATTACTCAAGTGAGTTGTCCTGGTGCATCCAATGGCATTATTCAAAGTAGTTTATGCCCAAGTTGTATGCTTTATGACTTAGCTACAGGCAACCAGATTGGGAATTTTTCTCAACCATTGACTGGTTTAAATGAGGGCAATTATGAAATCAGGCTCAATTCCGGATCTTGTATTTCATATTTACCCCTGACAATATCACAGCCAACTTATTGGTCTTTTAGTTTTCAATCCAACAATTCAAATTGTGTTTCAGGTTCGATTCAAACACAGTTGCTGGGCGCAACAGCTCCCTATAATTACCTCTGGTCAAATGGAGAAACCAATTCCACCCTTCAGTCTGTAGCTACAGGTCATTACCAACTTACAGTTACTGATCTGAACGGTTGTGTACTCACGCCCGACAGCATTAGCATTGACTTCTGTAGCTCTTTGGATACGATACTATTTCAAATTCCTGTACTTTCAGCCTTGAATATTTGTATAGACACAAACGCTTTACCCTTTAATTTTTCCCAATTAAATCAGGGCAATTGTTCACCCATTCTCTATGGTCAATTATCGCAATCGGTACAAAACTGCATTACTTATAATGCTGCAGCAATACCGGGAAATGATACCTTGTGTGTCAGTGTATGTGACCAAAATGGTTTTTGTGATTCTTCCATTGTTATTATTCAGGTATTTCCAAAATCTGATGAAGTTAGAATTTCCGTAGCTGCTACAACTACAATTGTAGATACCTGTTCTTATGCCATTGAATTACAAGGGCCGATCAACACAGTAATAAATCTGGGATGTGCATTAACGAATAATGGATCCTTAAGCATCTTACCCAATAATTGTGTGCAATACCAAAGTCCGGCACCTCAACCAAATTCTGGGATTCGTACTGATTCTTTTTGTATCCAGTTTTGCGATAATTTTGGATATTGCGATACTGTGATCTATATTTTTGATGTTATAGCTCCCAACTGCCTAAATTATTACAATTCTGATGTTCAAAATATACAGGTTGAACTGTCAAGTTCTCCTTCGGTATGTTTATCTCAAATACCCAATGACAGTGCATCTGCTGGTCATTTTCAATTCATAGTAAACGGCATCAACTACAATGGTAATTTTGGCAATTGTAATGAACAGAGCAGAATACAATATCCAGCTTTACTATTACCCACTTGCAGTAATTTTATCGTAAGTTGGACTGTCAACAATTTACTTCAAGGGCCAGACACACTCAATAACTTACAGGATTTAATTATTTGGATGAATGCCGTTGACACCTATTCAAACTGGTCTTTGAATTCCAATAACAGTATCATCAATGGAACTAATGCCAACGGTATTACCAACTACGGAAATCTGACAGTCAATTGTCTGGCATCACAGGGCAATGCAAATATTGGACCTACCATTCAATCCAGCTACGCTCAGGGCACTGAAATTTACATGCCTCAACTTGGTTTGAATCAAATCATTATCAATAGTCCATTCAATTGTGTTGATACATTCAATGTACATTTATATCATCCACAACAAGAAATTTTTTATGATACTATTTTGTTGGGTACAAGTTCCATTTATTGTTTGCCACAAAACGAAGTTCCTAATATTTCTACCATAATCAATGATTGCACAGTGAATGGTCCTGTAAGTTTTGGTATTCAAAGTGCCAATGCCTGCATTAGCTATCAATCTGACAGTATCGGAACGGGCATAGCCTGTATTATTTATTGCTCAAATGAGGGAATTTGTGACACCAGCTATTTGTATATAACTACGAGCCTGCCTGTACCAACAGCAATTGATGATCAATATTCCCTATCATTTCAGCTTCGCACCATTGTTATGAACCTTTGCAACAATGATGTTTTTGCAGCTGAGCAATATCGCACTGATATCATTCAAAACCCTACCCTGGGTATACTAAGTGGCAATTCATGCCAATATTTGTATGTAGCAAATGCAGATCAATGTGGAATTGACAGTTTCACTTATGTTTTGAGTAATATGACTGGTGCTGATACCGCCACTGTGTACATACAGATTGAATGTACTCCGTTTACAGTTTATGACGGATTTTCTCCCAATGGAGACGGAATCAATGATTTCTTAGTTGTTAAATCAATTGACAATTATACAGACAATCAGGTATTTGTTTTCAATCGTTGGGGAAATCAAGTTTTCAAAGCGATCAACTATCAAAATGACTGGGACGGCAAGTTCAATCAGGCTGATTTGCCCGATGCAGATTATTTATTACTGGTTTTAGACAAAGAAGGTAATGTATTAACCAAAAATTGGATTCGATTACAAAGATAACAACCACCTATGTTTAAGTATTTTTCATTTTTACTATCAATATGTTTCCTGTTGCTTTCCAGCCTTACAATAGCTCAAAATACCATTGAGAAGGCTCATATAGCTTTTGGTAATTTAGAATATCATAAGGCATTGGAATTATACTTTCAAGTTTTAAAAAATAAAAAAGAGCAGGATAAAGTCTATTATCCTATTGCTGAATGTTATAGAAAACTAGGTGAGTATACGCAGGCAGAATCTTATTATATGCTAGCTTCCAAAATTGAGAACCCGAATCCTGAATCATTTTTCTATTTAGGGATGTGTCAATTTAGCAGTAAAAATAAATCTGCAGCCCGAAATAATTTTCAAAAATACATTGAATTGGTTCCTGGCGATCAAAGAGGTAAGAAATGGCTGGTCTCCTGTCAGGATAGCACTGAAAAAATTTTGAATAATGCTGGTACTCTTTCTGTAATTAGAAATGTCGAAGAGTTAAATTCTCGCTTTGAAGATTTTGCTGCCATTCGATTCGGACAAGGAGTGGTTTTTTGTTCTGAGCGGGATACTTCCAAAGGATTTGTAAAAATTTCAAACCCTTATACCAATCGACCTTTCACTGATGTTTACTATGCCGATGCTTTCCTTAATAATGAAAAAACCAGGGAGCATACCTATGGTGAGGTAATTTTATTTCACCCAGAGTTGAAGACAACCTTGCACGATGGACCTGTTCAGTTTGCTCCTAATGATACCATAATTTATTTCTCCAGAAATGTAACAGAAAAAGGCAAGCCCAAAAAAGATAAAAATGGCATAATTCAAACAGAAATATTAAGCATGAAATATGCAAAAAAGTCTGTAGGAAATAATACGTATTATAAAATTACTCCGGATAAAGATCCTAAATATAATCCCAGAAAACTTGAAATATCGGGGCAAGAGTATTCTGTTCTTCACCCTGCGATCAATCAAAGAGGTGATAAATTATACTTCGTATCTGATATGCCGGGAGGATTTGGAAAAATGGATTTATATGTTTCCTACCTGGAAGGTGGCATTTGGTCAGAACCTATCAACCTAGGTTCTGAAATAAATACCGAGGGAGACGAATTATTTCCCTGGGTAGATACAGATGGCACCTTATATTTTACTTCTGATGGTCATACCGGATTAGGTGGATTGGATATATACTATACAAAATCTGTAAAAGGCAAATGGCTTCCCATTGAAAACATAGGGGCCCCCATCAATTCTTCTTCAGACGATTTTTCCTATTTTGTAGATAGCAGCCGCGTATTTGGCTATTTCTCATCCAACAGAGAGGGTGGCAAGGGATTAACTGATATTTATTCTTTTACCAAGCAATCTGTAGAAGCACTTGTTATTGTTTTTGACAAAAATACAGGAAAAGGAATTGAAAATGTAAATATCACTTCAGACTGTTTCTCTAGAAATGTATTTTCAACTGATTTTGAGGGAAAAACCACTTTGGCACTACCTCTTGAAAGATCTTGCAATTATAAGCTAAGTTCGCCCTTGTTCTCTGATACAACTATCGCTATCAGTTCCAAAGGGTACAAAATTGGAAATAAACTTATTTTTCAAATACCGATCAGGTTAGCTCCTAAAATAATCAGAGTTAAAGGAAAACTAATGGATGACAATCAGTCTAAGCCCATGGCAAATACGCTGGTTAGCCTTCTCAGTAATTGTGAAACAGGTATTCAGGAAGGGAGAACTGATGCTGAAGGAAGCTTCGATTTCATTGTAAAAGCAAATTGTCAGTATTTAGTAAAAGCAGATGTAGATGGGTATTTTGTAAGCAGTACGGCATTTAATACAGTTGGTATTCAGCAAGATTCAACCCTCAGCGTACAACTTTTTCTATCCCCGCTTTTTGACGAACAGCCAAGTCAGTTGACGGATATCAAAGCTGATCAAAAAAATCCATACACTCAAATAATCAAGAAAAATGGATTGAATCAATTGTATACCCTGGAGAAAATTTATTTTGATAATAAATCTGATAAGTTGGATATAAAAAAATCTGTTGACTTAAAACATCTTCTTGACTTACTGAGATCTAACTTAAAATACACGATTACCATCAGAAACCACACAGATTCAAAAGGTGATGCTACTTTTAACAAAAGTTTGTCTAACAAAAGAGCCAGGGCTATTGTAGATTATCTGATCAAAAATGGAATTGATGGTTCCAGATTAACCTATGAGGGATTAGGAGAATCTGAATTATTAAATAGCTGTCAGGATGGTGTTGAATGTTCTGAAGAAGAGCATAGAAGAAATAGAAGAACAGAATTTAAAATCAGTCTTTTGTAAATCAATGCACATTTCTTTTGATAAATACCAAGGGGCAGGCAATGATTTTATTATAATTGACAACAGGTCCTCTACATATAATTTACTTTCAAGCGATCATATAGCCTTACTATGTGACAGACACTTTGGTGTTGGAGCAGATGGACTGATTCTCCTCGAACAGCCTATGGAAGGTGAATTTTATATGAAATATTACAATTCCGATGGAAAAGAAAGCAGTATGTGTGGAAATGGTGGTAGATGCTTTGCCTTGTATTTGGATAATTTGGGCTTGTTTAAATCAAAAAAGATTCATTTTAATGCAATTGATGGCTTTCACGAAGCAGAAATTATTGATTGGGAGCCAAACATCTCGAAGGTCAATCTTACAATGTCTAACCCCAGCGCCTGTGAGAAAATAAATTCAGATATTTTTGTTGATACGGGTTCTCCTCATTATGTACAATTTGTAGACAGCACTGAAAAAATAGACTTTTTACAAACTGCAAGGTCCATCAGATATAATGATCGATTTAATTCAGCAGGCGTAAATGTAAATTTTGCCGAAATTCTTGCAGATGATACCCTACGGATTAGAACCTACGAAAGAGGTGTTGAGGGAGAAACATTAGCCTGTGGTACTGGCGTAACAGCAGTTGCTATTTCTTTTCACCACAGCTTTCAAAAAGACGGAAATGGACAATTTAAATACCAGGTAAAAACCCTGGGCGGTAATCTGGAAGTTATTTTTACATGTACAAATAAAAGCTACCTTGATGTACATCTGATTGGGCCAGCACAAAAAGTATTCAGTGGTCGTATTGAAATATAATTTTATGAATGAGAAAAAAGTAGTTAAAGAAAATTTTATCAAACTGCAAGTCGGATTGGACGAACAAAAAATGCCTGCCACCATACATTGGTCTGCCTCTGAAACAGAACAAGAGCAAGTAACTGAAGCCAAAGCTTTTCTCCTGTCCATATTTGACAAGGAGTATAAAGATACTTTAAAGATAGATCTTTGGACTCACGAAATGCAGGTGGTTGAAATGGATAAATTTATGTATCAAACCTTAAGAGCATTAGCTGAAACTTATTATAAAGCAACCAATAACGTTCAACTCTCAAACGATTTTATGAGATTTGTTCAATATTTTGGTGAAAAAACTGAAATTTTACCCAAAGGTTCATAGAACGATTCTCTCCTCATATCACTGAAATAAATACAGTATTTCATTGAATAATGATTGGATTGTTATCTTTGTCAGTCTTGTAAACCGTACTAGATTTTTTTAATGGGACATGATATCATTTTTTAAGAATTTACCAGAAGGAAAAAAACAGGCGATTAAATTTATAATCATAGGTATATCAGCTGTTCTGACTGATATGTTTTTCTATTACATTTTCCTGCAATTCTTCCCCGAAAATTGGAACCATCTTTCCAATGAAACTATTTCAAAAGGTCTATCTTTTTTGTGTGGATTCTTTGTTACCTATAATTTCAATAGCAAATGGACCTGGCGTCAGCAAGATCATTCAAAGTCTAAATTTTATAAATTTATCGTTCTTTACTCACTTTCGCTTTTGATAAATGTTAGCTTGAACTCACTAACACTTTACGTATTACAAAATATGCAATTGTTACAATTTGTTCCTAACAGATACTTTATTGCATTTATCAGTGCAACAGGGTTCAGCTCAGTGTTTAACTTTTTAGGGCAAAAATTTTGGGTTTTTAAAGATGAATAATGACATAATTATTCGCCCTGTCCGTTCTGACGAATGCAGCAGTTTTCTGGAATTCATGAATAAAACTGATGAAGAGACCGATTACATGAGCACTGCTCCCGGCGAGAGACAGATCTCACCCTTCCAACTATCATTGTATCTCAAATCAGGTTTCCAGGTTAGTTTTATCGCCCTTAACCATCAAAAAATCATTGGTCAAATTTCGGGATTTTATATTCTCGGCAAAGGTCAAAGGCTAAAGCACTCGATACATATTGGTATATCTGTGCTTAAAGAATATTGGGGACAGGGAGTCGGCACTGCATTGATGGGCCATTTCATACAATGGGCCACAGAAATGGGTTTGGAGCGAATTGAATTACATGTTATGTGCCACAATACTTCTGCTATTCAATTATACAAAAAAAATGGCTTCCAAATTGAAGGAGTAAGACGAAAATCAATCAAGATAAAGGAAGATTATATTGATGAATATTTAATGTCAAAACTACTGGCATCGGATCAATAAATCATTATTATCACTAACTTTACGTAAATAAAAAAATACGATGAAACCACTTATTTTGGTTACAAATGATGATGGGATTGCAGCTCCCGGTATAAAGGCGCTGATTAAAGTAGCAGCTCAATTGGGTGATGTTTTGGTTGTTGCCCCCGATAGCCCGCAGTCTGGACAAGGACATGCCATTACCCTGGAACATCCCTTACGGCTTTATCCTGTTGATATTTTTCCTGGAATTGAAGCTTACGAATGTTCAGGAACCCCAGTCGATTGTGTAAAGATGGCCAAACATGTGGTTGCCAAAGGAAGAAAAATAGATTTATGTTTATCTGGCATTAACCATGGGTCCAACTCATCCATTAATATCATTTACTCCGGAACAATGTCGGCTGCGATGGAGGCATCTATCGAAAAAATTCCTTCCATTGGGTTCTCGCTGCTCGATTATAGTATGGAGGCTGATTTCACAACGGCTAAACATTTTGCAAAGAAAATTGCTGCTAATGTATTAAAACATGGAATGAAGGATACGCTTTTACTCAATGTTAATATACCGAAATTACCTGTAGAGCAAATCAAGGGGATTAAGGTTTGCAGACAGGCTGAAGGTCATTGGGCAGAAGAATTCATACCCAATACAGATCCATCAGGCAGAAAATACTACTGGCTTTCAGGAAAGTTCACCTATGAGGATACAGGTGAAGATAATGATATTTGGGCCTTATCCAATGGCTATGTATCTGTAGTTCCTTCCAT
This sequence comes from uncultured Saprospiraceae bacterium, assembly GCA_964574485.1. GTDB lineage: Bacteria > Bacteroidota > Bacteroidia > Chitinophagales > Saprospiraceae > Saprospira. The sequence continues at coordinate 9,391 of CAZNNX010000068.1, forward strand.
GCATGATTTAACGGCGCATAATGCAATACCATCTATGTCTTATTTAAATCAATAGTTTATGTTTAAAAATAAATTTATATACGGCTTTCTCACTGGGATTTTAATTCCTGCTCTGGTATTTGGATTCCTTTTTGCCATCAATATGTCTGAATTACAATTTAGTTTTAAAGCACCCTCCCTTATACTCTACAGTCTTTGTGCCAATGCCCTTCCTGCTATGTGGGCCAACAAAAAAAGATGGGACGAATACATTCGGGGGATCATGATTCCGACCGTACTGGGCTGTTTTATCTGGTTTTTTTACTTTGACCCCATGCATTTATTTGCCTCTTAAATCAATACTATGCTTATCAGACCTCGTAGAAATAGAAAATCTGCCGTAATTCGAGCTTTTGCTGAAGAAACGCAGTTGGGTGCAGAAAGACTCATTTATCCTTTATTTGTAGTGGATGGAAAAAACATTCAGACTGAGGTTCAATCTCTTCCGGGTAATTACAGGTGGAGCATTGATTTATTAATACCAGAAGTTGAAAAATGCATGTCGCTTGGAATACATAGTTTTGTGTTATTTCCAGCTGTCAATGAAAGTTTAAAGGACAAATGGGCAAGTTATAGCTTTGCCGAAGACAATTTTTACCTGGATATTCTCAGAAAATTAAAAAAAGAATTCCCTGAAATCTGTTTGATGACAGATGTTGCTATGGATCCATACAATTCAGATGGTCATGATGGTTATGTTAATGAAAAGGGGGAAATTGAAAATGACAAAACCTTACCTATATTATCTAAAATGGCTGTTGCTCAGGCACAGGCAGGAGCAGATATTATTGGTCCCAGCGATATGATGGATGGTAGAGTGGCAGCGATACGTAGGGCATTAGACGAAAAGGATTTCCAACAAGTTTCAATCATGTCTTACACTGCCAAATATGCTTCTGCCTTTTACGGACCTTTCCGCGATGCCCTTGATTCTGCACCTAAATCTGGTGATAAAAAAACATATCAGATGAATCCTGCCAATGCTATGGAAGCTTTAAGAGAGGCAAAATTAGATTATGAAGAAGGGGCAGATATCATGATGGTAAAACCTGCACTCCCCTATCTAGACATCATTGCCTTACTTAAAAATAATTTCGATATTCCTATCGCTGCATATAATGTAAGTGGTGAATGTGCCATGCTAATGGCTGCTTGCCAAAAAGGCTGGTTGGATTTTAATAAGGCGATGCCAGAAATGTTGGTATCAATCCGAAGAGCAGGTGCTGATGTCATTTTAACCTATTTTGCTAAATCCTATGCAGAGTGGTTGAAATACGGTAAAACAAATTTCTAATGCAGCCCTTGGCCGAAAGAATGAGACCTAAAGTGCTCTCCGACTATGTGGGTCAGAAGCATTTGGTTGGCCCACAGGGAACCATTCAAAAATTAATCGAAAAAAAGCAACTGCCCTCTCTCTTGCTTTGGGGTCCACCCGGTGTGGGAAAAACTACTTTGGCTCAGCTAATTGCTTTTGAGCTCAAAAGACCACTTTTTATTTTGTCGGCAATTCATTCCGGTGTTAAAGAAGTGAGAGAGGCTATAGAAAAAGCTAAAAACGATCGGTTTTTTCATTCTGCAACACCTATACTTTTCATAGATGAAATTCACCGATTTTCAAAATCACAACAAGATTCCTTACTTGCCGCTGTTGAACAGGGAATTGTAACACTCATAGGTGCTACTACTGAAAATCCCTCATTTGAGGTCATTCAAGCCTTGCGATCACGTTGCCAACTCTATGTTTTAGAATCGCTCTCAGCCGAGGATTTACTTCAACTTGCTCGGGATTGTTGCCAAAAAGATGAGGTTCTTTCGAAAATAAAAATAGATTTAAAAGAAACAGATGCTTTAATCCATTATGCCGGAGGTGATGCCAGAAAATTATTGAATATTTTAGAGCTCGTTGTAGGAATTGAACTGGAGCAAGAATCGGTAACCATACTGAATGAAACAGTTGCCAATGCTCTTAAAACAAATCCTGCAGTATTCGATAAGGGAGGAGAAATGCATTATGATATCATTTCTGCATTCATTAAAAGTATACGGGGATCTGACCCCAATGCTGCCCTTTATTGGTTGGCCAGAATGTTGGAGGGTGGCGAAGATCTGAGTTTTATCTGCAGAAGATTGCTCATATCTGCCGCTGAAGATATTGGTTTAGCAAATCCGAATGCACTCCTGATTGCAAACCAGTGTTTTGATGCTGTTGAGAGAATAGGATATCCTGAGTCCAGAATTATTTTATCAGAAACTACTATATATCTGGCTTTGTCTGCCAAGAGTAATTCAGCATATCTGGCCATCGACAAGACCTTGGATTTTGTTAAAAAAACCGGACATCTCCCGGTTCCTATGCATTTAAGAAATGCCCCAACCCAAATGATGAAAAATTTAGGCTATGGGAAAGGATATCAATACGCTCATGATTTTGAAGAACATTTCGTTGACCAAAATTATCTGCCTGAGACAATGCATGGTGAAATCTTTTATCAGCCCGATTCCAATGCAAATGAACAAAAATACAGAAGTTTTCTCTTGTCCAAATGGTCAAGGAGATACCCTTATTCAAAGTAAATCTTTATACTGATCGAGGGCTAATTCATAATGTTTTTGTAAATCTTTGGCTAACTCCGTTGGTTGTAAAATTTTTACAGATTTACCATAAGAAAGAATTTCCATTAAAAAATCAAAGCTGGGATACAAATATAATTTAATAACTAGCCCTGCATCATTATCCTCAACGATCTGTTGAGAATGGTGTAAGGGAAAACTCTTAATATAGTGCCCTTTAAACCTGCTGAATCTAAGAAAAATCCATTCCGGATTTTGATCCTCCGGCTTAATAATACCAAAACAATCTTTGTAATATGTTTTGATATCAATTTGATTTGCAAATTGATTCTTTTTTTTCAAAACCTTTAATTCTGAAATACGATCAATACCAAAAGACCGAATCGCAGAGGCTGCCAAATCCCAGGCAACCAAATACCACCTGTCTTTAAACTCCTTTAAAATAATAGGCTCTACCCATCTTTCCGTTTCAACATCGGATTGAAAACTAAAATGCTTGAACTGTATTTGATTCTCTTTCTTTAAAGCCTGAATGATGGCATTTAAATATTCAACTCCTTTTGGCTTTCTATTTTCAAAAATAATTTGTGGACTTATGAAATGATCCGTCAGATGCAAGGCGTGAAAAGTTTCATAAGCTTCAAAGATTCTCTGATTCAACTCATGTTGACCATCATTTTCAATAAAATATTTTCCTTTTTTAAAATCAAATTGAATTTCAATGTTATAAATCCGTAATATTTCGGATAAATCTCTTTGGAAAGTTCTTTTGGAGATGACAAAATCCTCTTGTTGTAAATCAGACTCGTAGCTGAGATACTGTATCATCTCTTCAAAATTTACCGGCCCTTTTTTAAGTCTTTTAACAATTAGATTATATCTAAAAATAGATTCCTTTGCCATTGGATTGGTTTTGACTCATCATAAATAATTGGGCACATGCTTTGGCATCACTCAGTGCATCGTGATGATTCAAAGGAATACCATAACGCTCACACAAGGTTGCCAAACCTTTTTTATAATACCTGAGTGTACAAAATTTCTGATATTGAGGAGTTTCCAAACCATAATAAGAAAGAGTGTGCTGTAGAACAGGGAAATCGAATGAAAATCCATTGTGTGCCACAACCAAATGATTTTCAATATAAGGTTTTATTTCGTCCCAAACCATTTCAAATGAGGGACTGTTTACCGTAGTATAGGGAGTTATACCGTGTATCATGGTAAAATTTCGCCAATAAAAGTTTTGGGGAGGTTGAACCAAAATACTTAATTCTTTGACCAGTATGCCCTTTTCAAAATGAACTAGCCCAACCTGACAAATACTATTTCGATTTCCATTGGCTGTTTCAAAATCTAAAGCCGTGAAAGTCATCAATAAGGTATTCCAATTTTTTTAAAAATAAAATGCAATAGCCAAGCCGGACCAACTAACAAAAATTGGAGATCTTTAAGAAAGGAAGGCTTTTTTCCTTCAATATGATGTCCTATAAATTGTCCGATCCAAGCCAATACAAATACCAAAATACAAAAGAGTAAATAGGATAAATTATATTGATCTACAATCAGTTTGTACAAATAATGATTTCCCAAAACAAGACCCAGACCAATTCCAAGAAAGCCCAAAAACAAACTAAAGGAAAGCGTTCCATAATAGATTAATGTGAATAAAACGGCTATAAATGCAAAATTTTGACAAGAGTCTGGTAAAAAAGCAAAAGGGAGTGGTATCAAATACAAAAGCCCCATAAGTGTAAACATAATCACAGGTACACAAATCCAATGAATCAGTTTGTTGGTTGGATTCTGGTGACTTTCGCCATAAGATTCCAATAAGATATCAATTTTTCTTTTTGTCATTTTCACGAATTTAAAATCCAAATCGATCCATTCAAAATCGTAGCAAAACCTACCCACAACAAATAGGGTATCATAATGTAAGCTGCCCAAGGATTGATTTTATAGAAATAAATAATTGTAAACAAAATGGTGGTCCACATCAGAATAATCTCTAAAAAAGCCCAGAAAGGTAACTTAAAATAGAAAAAAAGGAAAGACCATAATAAGTTCAAAACCAATTGAATGAGAAAGAGCTGCATCGCAAATGATTTTGAAGGCAAATCCCTGTTTTTCCAGACCAACCAAAAAGCGATAGCCATCAATGTATACAAAACAGACCATACCGGGCCAAATAACCAGGAGGGTGGGTTAAATGATGGTTTATTTATAGTCAGATACCAGGTTTGCACAGATTGGAATGTAGCCCAGGATCCCAAAAATGCCACAAAAAAACATAATGCTATAGAAATAATTAATTTCAATATACTACTCATACCTTTTTTATAAATAATTCTTCAAAGCCAGCCAATTCAAATGCATTTTTTTGGTTTACAGCTTCTTCTTCTGTATCATAGACAGTAGCTTTCCAGGGAAGATGTGTAAATCCAAACTTACCTTTTAAATATTCTTCCTCTGTCCCATTCATTCGAAAAACTACGTATCCATTTTTCTTGAACCGATAAACTCTATCCGCCATCTCAGTCATTTTTTCTGAGACTGAAGATTCTTCAGCAGATATCTGTAGGCTGGGTCCAAAATTGATTTCAATCTTTTCGCCCTCAGCCCATCCTTCAGGTTGTTTTGTTTCTTTTTTATCTAAATCATTTTTATTATCAGAAATTTGATTTTTTTTTAGAATGGAATCCAGACTTAATGCTTCTTTAAAATTGTTTTCTGCGTACAGCTTTCCCTGTTGGTACCCTTCAAAGTAGACACCTTCGATAAGTTTTACCTGCTCATCATGACTGAGTTGGGCAAAGTGAGAAAGATCGATTTCAAAGCTACCAATTTTAAATATCTGTTTCGACATAAATACGCTTTATCAAATGTAATAAAAAAATAGAAAAGCGAAATATTTATTTCAATAAGGTTAGCTGCCCTCTCTTTGTAATGATTTCATTGTCAAATGATCTTTTCCAGCTTATGACAAACATATAAACATCTCTGGGTTGCATTACTCCTTGATAAGATCCATCCCAGATTCCTTCTAAATCATTATAAACAACCTGTCCCCATTTATTGAAGATTTTAAATTCCAACAAATAAACTGAGTTCAAACCTACAACAGAGAAAAAGTCATTTATACCATCATCATTTGGACTAAAAGCAGTAGGAATTTCAACTGCTTGGGGTTCTTCCACGAGTAGTTGCAAGGTATCATAAGCTACACATCCCAGATTATTACTATATTCCAGAATGATTTGATAATTTCCCGAAGAAACAGGATTCAAATTAGGCATACTCGAACTGGTATCGGAAGATTGTAATAAATAGGAATGTCTCCAGATATAGGACATATCAGGCAACACAGGGTTTACACCTAAAGAAATGGACTCACCTAAATCAATCACAGTATCCTGCACTCCTATTGTACCAATGTATGCATCCAAAAATGTGGTTTGTGCTGCAGAAATATTTTGACTAAATGTTAAGGTACAACCATTCAGATCGGTAACCGTCAAACTATAATTGCCTGCATCAATGGCTTGCAGGTCTTCAGTACTGCTACCATTACTCCAGGTAAACTGATAAGGCTGCGTACCTCCAGTTACAGTAATGAATATGCCGGCTTGTAAGGTTGTAAAACAGTATACTTCTGTTG
>CAZNNX010000069.1:0-1750 GCA_964574485.1 uncultured Saprospiraceae bacterium
CAAGGTGCCGACTTCCGCAAGGCGGAAAAGTTCTACCTCAGCCGATGACGCGCGGCAGGTCTTGATTCAAACAACTAAATTGGATCACCCCGTGCTTCAATATTTAGTCCAGTACAAACAAAAGGAATTTTACGATCAAGAATTAGAGGAGCGAAAAGAGTTTATGTACCCTCCTTTTTATCGCCTGATTCAGATTGACATATTGCATAAAGAAAAAGCAATTGTTGATGCTTCAACTCAAATATTTTACGAAAAGTTACGGAGAGAGTTTGGATATAGGCTGCTGGGTCCCTCCACACCTGTGGTAAGCAGAATCAGAACCTATTACATTAAAGAGCTGCTTTTAAAATTAGAATTAAATCAAAGGTTCATAAAAGATACAAAACTAAAGGTTTTGAACTTGTGGAATGAAGTAAAATCTGAGTCTAAATTTGCTACTTGCAGAATTAAAATAAATGTAGATCCTTTTTAAAGAAAACAGCTTATGGGTTTTTATTTGTCAATCTTCATGTCCATCTTTGTTATTGTTATTCTAACTTTAGCATTGGTTTTCCCCAAGAAATATCAAAAAAAATGAAAGTAAAGTTTCTTTCTTTTTGTACGCTGATCTTCTTTTTTTCTTGTAAAACAACAGGAAAATTGCCATCGCAACAAGAATCTGAGATTATTGTACATTCTGAACCAGATCCGTTTTCTGGATTGGTGGATATGATAACACCCTATGGTATTATGAAAATTGAGCTTTTTTTTGAAACAGGGGAGCATCGGTCGAATTTTATCAAATTAGTAAAAAATGGAACTTATGATGGAACCATCTTTCATAGAGTTATTCAAAATTTTATGATACAGGGAGGAGATCCAAGTTCAAAAAATGCAAAGCCGGGTCAAAAAATAGGTGTTGGAGGAATAGGATCTGAAATTGAAGCAGAAATCAACCCCAAATTTATACATCATAAAGGGGTATTGGCAGCAGCCAGGCAACCAGATGAAGTCAATCCTGAAAAAAAATCATCTGCCCAATTTTATATAGTTCAAGGAAGCAGCGTAACGGAGGAGACCTTGGATCGCTATGAAAGAGAAAAGGGAATAATCTATACGGAATCTCAAAGAAAAAGCTATAAAACCCTTGGGGGGGCGCCTCAATTGGATGGGAACTATACTATTTTTGGAAGAGTTTATGAAGGTTTATCAATTATAGATAGTATCGCTGCCCTTCCTGTAGGTGCGCTTGATCGTCCTGAGAAGGATGTAAAAATCTATATGCGGGTTATTAGGGAATAGTTGCCGGTGATTAAATTTTATAGACATCGCCCCATAATCTTTGTCCACCATCCAAATAGATTGTTTCCCCTGTCATATATCTACTCATTTCTGAGGCAAGAAACAGGAAAAGATAAGCTACTTCTTCAGGGGTACCGAGCCTTTTCATGGGAATTGTTTCAGAAAGACCTTTTTTTAACTCGTCGGGATATTGATCCAAACCACTTGAGGCTATAATTCCTGGTGCTATATTATTAATTCTGATTTGATAGGGAGCCCACTCAACAGCTAATGATTTGCTTAAATTTTCAACACCAGCCCGGGCAGCACCTGTATGCGCCATTCCGGGAAATCCCCGAAAAACATTGGCTATTATGTTAATGATATTGCCCTTTTGGGCAGGAATAAAGAAATGTTGGGCCATAACCTGGGTGCACATAAATGTGCCATTGAGATTATTGTTTATTACGGCATTCCAACCTTTTATAGA